>NZ_JAPEOX010000007.1 GCF_026340675.1 Streptomyces sp. NBC_01264 | reverse complement strand
TGCCGGTGGGGCCGGAAGTGGGGTGAGATCCGGGTGAGATGCCGCTGAACGCGGCCAGGAACCGTTGGGCTGCGCCGACGGAACGGAACCCCTTCATCGCGCGTTCCGGCGTTGTCAGGTTGAGTGGGGGTGTCGCTCGGTGGGATGATCATCTGTCTGGTCGGGGTTGCTGGAGGGGCTGCTCGTGGAGACGGTGTCGTACCGGGGTTTCCGCTTCCCGCCGGAGATCATCAGCCACTGCGTGTGGCTGTACCACCGCTTCGGTCTGAGTCTGCGTGAGGTCGAGGAGCTGATGCTCGAGCGGGGCGTCGAGGTGTCTTACGAGACGGTCCACCAGTGGACCCGCCGGTTCGGCCCCGCCTACGCCGGCGCGCTGCGCCGGCGCCGCCCGCAGCCGGGCGACAAATGGCACCTGGACGAGGTCTTCGTCAAGATCAACAAGGTGCAGAAGTACTTGTGGCGTGCCGTCGACCAGGACGGGAACGTCCTCGACATCCTGCTGCAGAACCGCCGCGACGAGGCCGCGGCCAGGCGTTTCCTCCGGAAACTGATGAAGAAGACCCGCTCGGTGCCCAGAGTGATCATCACCGACAAGCTCCGCTCCTACGGAGCCGCCCACCGCATGGTGATGCCCTCGGTGGACCACCGCTCCCACAAGGGACTCAACAACCGGGCCGAGAACTCACATCAGCCGACGAGGCAGCGGGAACGCGCGATGAAGGGGTTCCGTTCCGTCGGCGCAGCCCAACGGTTCCTGGCCGCGTTCAGCGGCATCTCACCCCACTTCAGACCCCGACGCCACCTCCTCACCGCCACCGGCTACCGCACCGAAATGATCACCCGCTTCGCCATCTGGGACCAGATCACCGCCACCGCAGGCCTGCCCGCGGCCACCTGAAACAGACACCACTACCACGGCCAGACACGTCCCGAACCAGAAGATGCCCCCGAGAATCACTCAACCTGACAACGCCGTTGCGCCCCACCCGGGCTGCGGAACCCTTTCATCGCGCGTTCCCGCTGCCTCGTTGGCTGGTGGGAGTTCTCGGCCCGGTTGTTCAAGCCCTTGTGGGCACGGTGCTCCACGGAGGGCATCACTTCCCGGTGCGCTGCCCCGTACGACCTCAGCTTGTCGGTCACGACCACCCGGGGTACCTGCCCGGTGGAGGTGAGGAGCCGACGGAAGAAACGCCTGGCCGCAGCCTTGTCACGCCGGCTCTGGACCAGGATGTCCAGGACGTTTCCGTCGGCATCGACGGCCCGCCACAAGTACTTCTGCTTCCCGCCGATCTTGATGAACACCTCGTCGAGATGCCACTTGTCGCCGGGCTGCGGGCGCCTGCGGCGCAGCGCGTTGGCGTAGGCCTGGCCGAACTTCAGACACCACCGGCGGATGCTCTCGTACGAGACGATCACGCCCCGCTCGAGCATCATCTCCTCCACCTCACGGAAGCTGAGGGGGAAGCGGAAGTACAGCCACACACAGTGCGAAATGATCTCCACCGGGTAACGGTGATTCGCATACGACGGCGTGCTGGACGACACGAACCCCACCCCTCACCGGACGGACAACCCGAAGATCATCTCACCCTGCCCCGACAACGTGACAAGGCCGGGCAGAGAACTCCCACCAGCCCACCAGGCAACAGGAACGCGCGATGAAAGGGTTCCGCAGCCCGGGCGGAGCGCAGCGGTTCCTGTCCGCGTTCACCGGGATCTCACCCCACTTCCGGCCCCACCGCCACCTAATGAGTGCCGGCCCGTACCGCTTCGAGATGACCGTCCGCTTCACCATCTGGAACCACATCACCGGCGTCGCCGGCCTGCCCGCCACGGCCTGAACCACAACCCCGCCCCGGCCCCACCACACCCTGACCCACCATCAAACGATCAGGCCGCCGACAACGTGACAAGGCCGCCCGGACCGATGCCATCGCGGGGCAACTTGATCTGCAACCGCAGCTTCGCCCCGTAGAAAATCCTCGGACCCTCCGCCACACGGAACCGGGTGCCGTCTCGCCGCACTTCGGCGTAGGCGTAGACCGTGGGGACGACGTGGCCCTGCCGCACTCACCCGCCAGCTGTCACATCGCCCGACAGCGATCTCGATCACGACCCTCTGAATACCTACCATTTTCGTCATCTACAGTGCTGGATTCACGGCGCACTGCTGTGGTTGCCCTGCAGGCCTTGGAAGAAGCACCGGCTGGCGCGTCTCTTGGCCAATGGGTACCCGGTGATCACTCGCCGGGGGTGGCACTCTCGTGTCTTCTCGCTTCATCGCCGTGAGCCTCGATTCCCGTGGGATTCGAGGACTTACCAAAGCTCTGCGAGCGTTTTCCGTCTCCCCGCTACCCGAGGCGACGATGGAGATTTTACGCCGAGCGGCCAGGAAAATGCAAGCCGCTGCGTTCTCATGGCGACACGTGGTGTAACTGCAGGCCGAGCAGGTGAACCTTTCCCGGAACGGCTTGGCATTCAGGTTCCGTTCACCACAGCGGGAGCATGTGGTGGCTACCGGTTCACCGCGGTCGAGCGTGATCAGCTGGGACCCATACTGCGCACATTTATAGGCGAGTTGACGACGAAACTCTCCGAGGGACGCATCCAAGAGGCGGCGGTTGAAATAGGATTTCACCTTCACTTTGACGCCAGGTCGGGAGCGGCTTCCCTTTACCGAGGACACAAGGCTCACCAGATCGAAATCTTCGATGGCGATACAGGAGTACGACTGGGCGAGCGTCTTGGTGATTCCGTGAAGTGTTCCGGCTCGCCGCAGGGCCACCAAGTGCTGCTCTGTGGCCAGCTGGGCAGACAGCAGCCTGGCTCGCCGAGAACCTGACTGTGTGCGGTTCAGACGTCGGTTGATGCGGTTGATGCGCGGAAGGCTTCGCGTAAGGTGCTCGGGATGGGGGATGAAATTGCCCACATCGCTCCTCCTCACGGGGCCATGGGAGAGAACAGCCAAATATCGCGAGCCGAGATCCACGCCCACTGTGCCCCCGACGCGCTGGCGGACGGTCTGCTTCGCAGAAGACGGCTGGATGATCCTGCAGGAGACACTGGCATACCAACGGTGAGCACGCCTAGTAATAGTGACTGACTGGACGCGCGCCTCCCCGCCAGCGATGAGACGGGCAAGGCGTCTGGAAGAGCCATGGATACGGACCCGGCCGCTCGTGGGGATGATCAGGTGCCTGTACCCGTCGAGTCTGATCCTGGGCTTCTGTACATCGTGGTAGAGAGTGAAGCTGTCTAGACAGCGGCCCTTCTTCTTGTAGCGGGGATAGCCTACCCTGCGCCCGCCGCGCTGGCCTCTGGCCGAATTCATCCAGTTGTTCCAGGCCGCCTGAGCACGGTCAAAACCGGATGTGAAGGAGAAAACGTTGACCTCATTCCACCACGGGGTACCCCCCTCCTCCTTGGGAAGGTCCCGCTCGGTACGCCATATGGCTGCCATGTCGTGCTGATTGGGAATCTGGTCCCCCCGCACAAAGAGCTCCGCCTTAAGACGCGCCACCATCCGACGTGCCCTGGACAAGGCGCGGGCGTACTCTTCTCCTGAACCTCCCGGCCGGGCTTCCTCACGTTCACGTGCTAGTTGCGCCACAAGTTCATTCGGCTCCTGCGGCAAAGGCGACACTTTCGGTCCGGCTGCTCGCGCCATGCTGATGAGAGCCCTGCGGTGGTGATCCCAGGCAGCACATGAGGCCTTCAGGTCTGCGGCCTCATCGCGCATCTGAGCCTTCCACTGTTCTTTGGTCAGGCCATTAGCCAGCAGCGCGTCACGCCGGGAGACCCAAGCTTGATGAGATCGTGTTTTCTTCTCGAGAGCGTAGTTGTAGGCCCAACGGCATGCGCCGGCGGACTTCAGGAAACCCTCCCGCTGCAACTCTGTGGGGGCCAGGGCGAACTGGAAACTGCGCGTTACCTCAAGGGCAGGCATGAAACAGGTCTCCTTCAAAGCCGCAGGGGTGACGGCAAAGGGTTGGGTTTACCCAGCCGACAAGGAGGCCGAAACCCATGTTGAAGGGGGGCTTGCGTGTTTTACGCAAGCCCCCCCCGACGGCACCGACTCAATTCGCCGGGCCATGGTTACGCATGGAACGACTAGTTGGCTGCTCCGTTGGCGGACAGGATCGGGATCTCATCCAGGATGTGCGAGAGCGGCTCGTCACCCTTGTTCTGGCTGGAGTTCTCCACACACGTCTGGGTCTGGGGGGCCGACAGAATCGGGATGTCCTGGACCGCAATCGGGACAAGACCGACGAGGGAGCCGAGGTTGGCCTTGGCAGGCAGCGCGAGACAGGGCTTGTTCAGGGACCCTTGAATGAGACCGATCTGAGGGCTCATGTCACCATGGGTCGCCATGTTGCCGTAGGTCTGGGACGCCCCGTTGCCGTTCACCGCACCCGTGGAGTCATTGTTGAGAGCCATGGCCTGCGGAGCCATGGCCGCGCCCATTCCCAGGGCTGAAACGGCCACTGCGGACGACGCAAGGATCTTCTTGAACATACCTGTCCTTAACTTTGTTGGCATCCGCGCCGGTGCGGACTGCACTGTTAACTACCTGACCGAGCCGAAGTTACGTGCTGTCACCCCAACAGCAGGGCGGTTGCTCTCTTGGGGGCATTGTCACGTTGCCGGCGGCATGATCGTTTGATGGTGCGTCAGGGTGTGCCTGGGTCTGGACGAGGCTGGTTCAGGCCGCGGCGGGCAGGCTCGTGTTGCCGGTGATCTGGTTCCAGGCGGTGAAGCGGACGTTCATCTCGAAGCGGTACCGTGTCAATCCCATGGAAACGTAGAGTCCTCTTCTATGCGGCTTCGGCCCTCTGGTGGGCTTGGCAGGGCACTGTCACGTTGTCGGCGGCGTGATCGTTTGATTGCGCGTCAGGGTGTGCCAGGGCCTGGTAGAGGGCGTAATTCAGGCCGCGGCAAGCAGGCTCGTGTTGCCGGTGATCTGGTTCCAGACGGTGAAGCGGATCATCATCTCGAAGCGGTGGCCGCCGGCGGTCATCAGGTGCCGGTGGGGCTGTGCTTCCCCTCGTAGCGTGGAGTCGTGACCCGATAAGGAGTTGAGGGTGGGGAAGCGACGTAGCTATGACGCGGAGTTCCGTGACGGAGCTGTGCGGATGGACCTTGACCCCAGGTTTTGGACACCGGAGACACTTGGATCTTGATGGTCCAGGAGAACGGAGTCCCTGTGGGGATGAAGCACTATCCCGCCGAGTTCAAGGCGGACGCGGTCGCGTTGTACCGGTCGAGGCCGGGAGCGACGATCAAGTCGGTCGCCGCTGATCTCGGGGTGAACACCGAGACGCTGAGGAACTGGATCCGGGCCGCCGACGGCCGCCGACCTGGCGCCCACTCCGCACCGCCGGCCGCCTCGCAGGCCGTCGGCGACGCCGTTCAGGCGGAGCTGGCCGCCGCCCGCAAGAGGATCCGCGAGCTCGAGGAAGAACGGGACATTCTCCGCAAGGCGGCCCGGTATTTCGCGACGGAGACGCGCTGGTGAACCGCTACCAGTTCGTTGACGATCACCAGCGCCGTCACGGCGTGAAGCGGCTCTGCGGGCGTTGTCAGGTTGAGTGATTCTCGGGGGCATCTTCTGGTTCGGGACGTGTCTGGCCGTGGTAGTGGTGTCTGTTTCAGGTGGCCGCGGGCAGGCCTGCGGTGGCGGTGATCTGGTCCCAGATGGCGAAGCGGATGATCATTTCGGTGCGGTAGCCGGTGGTGAGGTTCCCCCGTTGTTCGGGAGTTGCTGATTAGCTGGTCAGGAGGGGTTGACGGGTGTTCAGGTTCGCTGGTTCGGCCGTCGCCTGGTTGGCGTAGTGCTTCTCTTCGTACTCGATCGGGCTGAGGAAGCCGAGCCGTTCCTGGATGCGACGGGAGTTGTAGAAGCCATCGATGTACTCGAAGAGCGCGAGGTTCGCCTCAGCCCGGGTGGTGAAGGTCCGGCCACGGAGGCCCTCGGTTTTGATGAGCATCCAGAGGCTTCCTCGACTTTCGCTGATCTCGTGGGGCTGGTGTGATCAGGCTGTGTGTTGGAGGCCTGCTTGGGCCCAGGCTTGGTGGACGGCCTGGATTTCGGAGCCTGTTGGCTGGCCTGGGGTGATGGGGAGAAAACGGGCGGCGATGATCACTCGGCGGAGCTTGGCGAGCATGTCGGCGAAGGACGGGTTGGTCTTGGTGGTGTACCAGGGGGCCCGTGCCCGGTGGTCGGCGACGTCGCTGGGATGATGGCCGTGCAACGCGTACCAGACGACGGTGATCGAGTAGCAGTACAGGCCGAACGGGACGGTGCGGCGGACCGCGTTCTGTGTGCGGTTGCGGGCCTGTCCGACGCCGAGCAGGGTGCGGGCCTCGGCGAAGGTGGTCTCGATGGACCACCGCCAGGCGTATCGGGTGACCAGCGCCGCGGCCGGGGTGGCGAGGTCGGTGGTGACCAGGGCCAGGTTGTAGCCGGTGGTGGTGTCCTAGTCGCGGATCAGGATGATACGGACGGTCTGGGTGTGGAGGGAGCCGTACCAAAGGCAGCGGACGTCGGCGATGTGGACATGGTCGGTGCGGCCGTACCGGGCGACGGGCGTGGTGGTGAAGGTGGCGGTCTCCGCGAGTTCGGCGGGTGTGCCGAGCCTGGCGCCCTTGAGGCGGGGGCGGCCGCGCTTCCCGGTCGGCGGTGGTGCGAGGTCGAACAGCACGGCGCTGGCTGGCAGCCGGGTGGTGAGGGTGATCGCCTCGGGCAGGTGGCGCAGGGCCCTGCCGTGTCGACCGCGACCGTGATCGCCGCGCCGCCGTCACCGTGCGGCAGTAGCGTTCTGACGATCAGGTGGGCCAGCACGATCCCCAGGATGTCGACGTTCCAGCGGGTCCGGGAGAAGAAGGCATGGGCCCGGTCGTGCGGCCATGCCCGGGCCAGGCCCGCCCCGGTCAGCATCCCGGTCACCGTGCCAACCCCGGTCTGCGCGACCAGGCCCGTCACCATCGCGGTGAACGTCGTGAACCCCGGCGCAGTGAACACGCGCAGCTTCCCCAGCACCGCCAGTAGCGACGCGGGCACCACCGGACTCGCGGGCATCGGCTTCCCCTCCCCGGGCGTGGTCGCCACAAGCCGATGCTGCCGATGCCCCAGCTCGCCGTGGGCGCGAACAGCCGACCCGTCACCCGCCTGGGTGGAGCGCGCATTGTTCGGCTCCAGCGCGCCGATCGCTACCGGCGCGGCCCGAACAGGCGACGTCGCCCTGAAGGCTGCTCGGGGAAGGCGATCTCGAAGTGGAAACCGTCGTCGCCGACCGTGCGCCGTAGCGTCCGCACAACCGCCTCGGGATCGTCGTAGGGGCCGTTGACGAAGAAGGGCTTGCCGTCCCTGCCGAAGCCGATCGGGCTGGGGTCCACAGGCTCGCCGAGCAGCACGGCAGCATCCTTGAACTCCTCGGCGAGCTCCCCCTCGGGTTCGAACCCGAGGTCGCCCGCGTAGGCGGAGGCCCCGAACACCAGAGCGCGGGCGAGGTCGGCCGGAATCTGCACATGCCCCTCGAAGGCACTGAAGTACAGCCCCCGGTGCCCGGCCAGGCGACTCTCACTCATCGGCTCCGGAGCATGCACGTTCTTCACCCCCAGACACCACACGTCCAGCAGGAACCCCGCTACCTGCGCTTTCGTAGAGCGCGCGCTGTCCGCGGCGACGAGTACCGCGACCAGGCCGCGTACCTCCTCCGCGTCGGCAGCCCCAGGATCAAGGCCCGCCCACCGCGGCGCACCCCCAAGATCCACACTGCGGCTCCAGCCGGCGTTCACCCAGCAACGAGGCTCACCCCGACCCGGCCCCAAGACCGCCGCCGCGTCATTCAGCACCCCGACAACATCTCCGGCACTCATCCCCACAGCCCTGGCGATCGTCTTCACCGACCGACCCTGCTGATCAAGCAATCGCACCCGCGCAACAAGCGAATCATCCACAGCCGCAGCCTACGGCCAACACCAACCACCCAGGAGCCGAACCTCGGCAGTCACACTCGCCAGGCGGCCCTGCGAAAACTACGAAAGTCGAGAGGCTTCTCTTCGTACTCGATCGGGCTGAGGAAGCCGAGCCGTTCCTGGATGCGACGGGAGTTGTAGAAGCCATCGATGTACTCGAAGAGCGCGAGGTTCGCCTCAGCCCGGGTGGTGAAGGTCCGGCCACGGAGGCCCTCGGTTTTGATGAGCATCCAGAGGTTCTCCGCGAGAGCGTTATCGTATGAGTCGCCGATCGGAGCAATAGTCAAGAGTTGTGGATCAGCTGAGGTGGTTCATGCCGCGAGGGTCTCGTCCTGATCGACGAGGTGACCGTTCTCGAAGCGGTTGCCGGCTCGGACGAGGGCGACGAGGTGGGGTGCGGTGACCGCGCGCCAGCGGGCCTGGGCGGATTCCACGAGCTTGAAGACCATGGCGAGGGCGGCGGTGGGGCTGCCGGCGCCGCGGGTGACCTTGGTCCGGAGCTTGACTGTGGAGAACGTTGATTCGATGGGGTTCGTGGTCCGCAGGTGGATCCAGTGCTCGGCGGGGAAGTCGTAGAACGCCAGCAGCTCGTCGACCTCGCCGGTGATCTTCTTCACCGCCTTCGGCCACTTCGCCCCGTACGTCTTCTCGAACGCGGTGACCGCCTTCTGGGCGTGGGTGCGGTCCTCGGCGTTGTAGATTTCCTGGAGGGCTTTCCTCGCGCCGGGCTGCGCGGATTTCGGCAGCGCGTTCATGACATTGCGGGTTTTGTGAACCCAGCACCTCTGATGGCGGGCGGCGGGGAACACCTCCGCCAGGGCCCGCCACAGCCCCATTGCCCCGTCGCCGGTGACCAGGACCGGGTCGCGCATGCCGCGCCGGCGGCAGTCCCGCAGCAGATCCGCCCAGGACTCGGTGGACTCCCTCAGCCCCTCGGCGATCGCGATCAGCTCCTTGGTGCCGTCGACGCGGACGCCCATCAAGACCAGCAGGCACGAATGGGTCTGGGACAGACGGATCTTGGGGTGGATGCCGTCGGCCCACACATAGACGTAATCGGTTTCCGCCAGGTCACGGCGCTGGAAGACGGCATGATCTGCTGTCCACTGCTTCGTCAGCCGGGTCACCGTCGCCGGTGACAGGCCGGCCGTGCCGCCGAGGAACTGCTCGAGTGCGGGCACGAAGTCACCCGAGGACAGGCCGTGGAGGTAGAGCAGGGGCAGGACCTCGCTGACCTTCGGGGACTTCCGGCACCACGGCGCGAGGATCTTCGAGGAGAACCGTTCCCGCTCGCCGGTCCCAGCGTCGACTCGTTTGTCGTTCACACGCGGCGCGGCCACCTCGACCGGTCCCGCGGCCGTGGTCACCGACCGGGGCCGGTGACGGCCGTTGCGGACCACCAGCCTCCGGCCCCGCTCGTCGTGCTGGCCAGCGAGCTCGGCTATGTACTGCTCGACCTCGGCCTCCAGGGCTGCCGCGAGCATCCGCCGGGCGCCCTCCCGGACGATCTCGTCGATCAGAGAGATACCAGACTCGGTGGTGCCGTCTTCGTTGACTACGCTGAGCACGGGCGTGCCTTCCCGACCCGCGCTCGAACGCGGGCCCATTCGGTGACCATGAGTCGATCACCCGGGAAGGTACGCCCTCCGCATCCCACGAGGCACCCCGCCCCAGGCCGATCCACAGGTTCCGAGCATTGCTCCGCCGATTCGAGCCCATGGACGCTTCAACTCCAGCTCTCATTAGCCGGGTTGTGAGCTTGATAGACGTGTATTGACAGCCGTGGTCCGCGTGATGAATCAGCTGGCCGGGCTCGACCTCGCGGGACGCGAGGGCGTACTCCAGGGTGGTCAGCACCAGGTCGGCGTCCGCGCGGGCGGAAGTCTCCCAGGCGACCACCCGGCGGGAGAAGGCGTCGCGGATCGCCGAGAGCCACAGAGGCCCCTCACCGGTGGAGATCATGGTGAGGTCGGTGACCCACAACCGGTTCGGAGCCGGTGCGGTGAAGTCCCTGTTGACCAGGTCCGGGGCCAGGGTGGCCTTCGGGTCCCGGCGCGTGAAGCCCTTGCGCCGTGGGCTGACCCCCGCGATGTCGGCCTCGCGCATCAGGCGCTCGACCCGCTTGCGGCCCACGTGGACACCCTCACGCTTGAGGACGGCGTGTACCCGCGGCGAGCCGTAGTTGCCGCCGGAATCCGCGTGGATCTCTTTGATCCGCTCGGTCAGCTCGACGTCACGGCGCCTTCGCTCGCACGGCTCGGCCTCTGCACGGCGCCAGCGGTACTGATCTTTGATGCCGTGTTTGATGATCTGGGCAGGTTCGGTATGCCGGGTGTATGGGGACTCGAACTCGTGCGTCGTTGAGCCCAGTTGATTTGGAGCGGCGACGTTTGCAGGCGGCTGATTTATTCGAACAGGGGATGCGGCAGAGCAAGGTCGCCCAGATGCTCGGGGTGACGCCGCAGGCGGTCAGCCTGTGGCGGCTGGCCTGGGCTGAGGGCGGCCGTCGGGCCCTGCTGTCCAGGGGGCCGGGCGGCAGTTCGTATCTGAGCGCGGAGCAGGAGCGGGAGCTGGAGGGTCTTCTGCGGGCGGGGCCGACGGCGTACGGCTGGGAGGATCAGCGGTGGACCCTGGCCCGGGTCGGGGTCCTGATCGAGGAGCGGTTCAAGGTCCGCTACGAGGTCTCCGGGGTGTGGCGGCTGTTGGACCGTCTGGGCTGGTCGTGGCAGGTGCCGAAGGTGCGGGCCGTGGAGCGTAGCGAGGAGGCGATTGCCGCATGGCGCACGGAGACGTGGCCGGCGGCCTCCCATCCGCGCAGGTCACAGCCACAGGCGGGTGGGTCTGCTTCGAGGACGAGGCCGGAGCCTGGCTGAACGGGCCCATCCGCCGCACCTGGGGCAAGGCCGGGCAGACCCCGGTGCTACGGCTGTCCGGGAAACGCAACGACAAGATCAGCATGGTCGCGTGGATCTGCTTCAAGGAGGGCACGGAGCCCCGGATGATCTATGCGGTCAAGCCGTCGGGCGGCTACACGAAGAAGGACTTCCCACGCTTCCTCGCCCTGCTCCACCGCCGGCTGGACGGCCCGGTCACCCTCGTCTGGGACAACTACTCCAGCCACATCAGCAAACACGTGAAACAGTACGCACAGCGACAGGACTGGCTCACGATCATCCAGATGCCCTCCTACGCACCCGAGCTGAACCCCGTCGAACTCCTCTGGGCGCACGCCAAGGAGAAGATCGCGAACCGGGCCTTCCGTTCGATTAGCGAACTCCACCGAGCCGTGAAGAGGGCCCTGCGCTACATCCAGCGCCACCCCGAACTCCTCATCGGATTCCTGGCCGGGACCGGCCTCGAACTCACCCCACCCGCATCAAGCCCGTAGTCAAAGATCAGTAGTAGGTGGAGGAGGGGATGTGCAGTTCCCGAAGTACGCACTCGACTCCCAGGCACGGGTGCTCGTCAACGAGCGCCGTCACCTGGGCCGGGTCGGGTCGAGTTGCGCCGCGAAAAACGCCGAGGCCGTCCGCAGTACGTCGTTGGCCCGCTTGAGCTGGACATTCTCCTTGCGCAGGGCCGCGAGCTCGGCGCGTTCGTCGGTGGTGAGCCGGTCATCGCGTTCGCCGGCATCCGCCTCCGCCTGGCGGATCCACCCGCGCAGGGCCTCGGGATGCACGCCGAAGTCGACAGCCAGCTTCTTGATCTGGGGCTTCGGCTCCGCGGTGCGATACATCCGTACCGCACGCTCACGCAACTCGAGCGAGTATATCCGGGGTGCAGCCATGGCCACTGGTCCTCTCATGAGTCCCATCTGACCCGATGTCAACACTCTCCGCATCCCGGGGGAACCTCAAGACCCCCGGTAGAGGTTAGGGAATCGCGCAGATCACACGCGCCTGGATCGATCGTGCCACGGTGAGCGGTACCGACGGATAGTTTCCGCTCACCCGATATTCGCGGAGCGCGGGGATGGGATGGTCGGGGTTGGCGTTTTCAGAGTAGTCGTTGGGCAACCCGCCTGCGAAGTTGTTCATTCCGCTGACGATGGTCTCTCCGGGAAGGCACTGGGCGTTTGCGAAGTAGAAACCTCCCGAAGGGTCGATATTCTTCACCTCTCCATCGACGACATGCGTGCGGACGGGTCCGGCGGGCCCGGTGCTGCCCATGGGTCCGGTCGCTCCCGTGGCACCCGTCGCTCCGGTCTCGCCTGCTGGGCCCTGGGCTCCGGCCGGGCCTGGGGCCCCGGTTGCTCCTGCCACTCCGGCGGGGCCGGTGGCTCCGGTAGCGCCTGACTCTCCATTTGCCCCTGGCGGTCCCACGGGACCGACCGCGCCTGCGGGACCGGCTGCCCCTGCCGGACCTGCGGGACCGGCTGCCCCTGCCGGACCTGCGGGACCGGCTGCCCCTGCAGGGCCTGCAGGGCCTGCAGGGCCTGATTGTCCGTTGTGGTGCTCATGGTGGTGAGAGGGTTTCGGTGTTTCTGGGCCGTGGGGGGGGCCGTCTTGACATTCGTCGTTGTTAGCCGCGGCGAGGTAGCGGGTGTGGTCGCAGGGGTTCGGCGGGTGTCCGGCGATTGCGCGTGGCGCCCCCGTCTCCGGACGCGACGGGGCTGCTACTGCGGGCGTGAGGGTCCCTAGTGCCAGGGTTCCGAGTGTTCCGGTGAGGAGGCATGTGCCCAGCCAACGGGCTCGGATCAGTCGAGACGCACGCATGAAATCACTCCCAGGACACGTGATACAGCACGGGGCAAGCAATGCGTGTATTGACGGATATATGAGGGATGGAACCGGGAGTGTGCCGTTTCACCCGCCTGCTGCTGAGGAATAGTCAGACCGGGCCAGTAGGCGGGCCTTCCTGAAGGCACTGTCACCTTGTTCGGCGGTCTGGGATGATCTTCGGGTTGTGGGTGTCCGGGTGGGGTGGGGGTTCGTGTCGTCTGGGGTTCCGTCGTACGCGAATCACCGCTACCCGGCCGAGGGGCGCTGTCACGTTGTCGGTGGTGTGATTGTTTGATGGCGCGTCAGGGTGTGCCGAGGTCTTCCGTGGCCCGCTGCTCAGAGCCTGGTGATCAAGGGCTAGTGCCGTATCAGGCAACGTTTGCCCTGTCGACGACGGCGCGTAGACGTCGGTCGTCGGCGTGGCGGTTTCGCCAGATGATGTAGCGGCGGATCATGCTGCCCTGTTCTTTGTGGTCGGCGTGGTCGGTGCCGTCGAGGGTGAAGTAGCGCAGGGCGGTGAACTGGGCTTCGATGCGGTTGAGCCAGGAGGAGTTGGTCGGGGTGTAGGCGATCTCAACGTTGTTCGCCGCGGCCCAGGTGCCGACGCGCTGACACCTTTTGGTGGTCAGGTGTGGTGAGAAGTTGTCGCAGACGATCGCTATCCGGACGTGGGCCGGGTAGAGGGTGCGGAGGTAGCGGCAGAACTCCAGAAACTGGGTGCGTCGCTTGACGGGTTTGATGTGGCCGTAGAGCTTGTCTTTGGTCAGGTCGAGGGCTGCGAACAGGTGTCGTACTCCGCCGTAGCGGTTGTAGGTCGCCCGCCGTCTGCGGCGTGGTTCGCGGTCGGGGTCCTTGTGCTTGCCGCCGCGCTCGGCCCACTGGCGGCCGGGGTGGGGCATCAGGTTGAGTGGGCCGAACTCGTCCATGCAGAAGACGACTTCGGGCTCGCCGTCCTCGGGTATGACCTCGCCGTCGGCGATCGCGTAGAGGTGCTCGACTCGGGCCTTCTTGGCCGCGTAGTCCGGATCGCGGGAGGTTGAGGGGCCTCGCGTTTTTCGGACAGGGATCTGACCGTTCATTTCACGCGGCTATTCGCAACCTTGCATACTCGGCGTGGACTTCCTGCGGAGGCCGGTAACCGACAGCCGAGTGAAGGCGTTTGCGATTGTACCAGAATTCGATGTAGCGAGTGATGTCCTGCCGGGCGGCCTCGAGGGTCAGGTAAGTCACACGTGAGACACGCTCGTTCTTCAGAGTTCCGAAGAACGATTCGGCCATCGCGTTGTCGAAACAGATCCCGGTGCGCCCAGACGATCTGCGGAGGCCGAGCCGGTTCAGCGCCTTCCCGAACTCGGCTGACATATAGTTACTTCCGCGATCGGAGTGAAAAATTGCCCCCTTGGTGAGCTTCCTGTTGCGGGCTGCGTTGCGTATGGCCCGGGATATCAAAGGCGTCTGGTAGTGGTCGTCCATCGCATACCCGATGACTTCCTTCGTGCAGCAGTCGATGACCGTCGCGAGATAAAGCCAGCCCTCGCCAGTCGGAATGTAGGTTATGTCTCCGACGAGCTTTTCACCCGGGGTGTCGGCGGTGAAGTTCCGGCCGACGAGGTCGGGCACTGCGCCCGCCGCAGCCTGGGTCAGGCTGAACCGCTTCGGGCGGGGCTGGCAGGGCATCAGGCCCAGTTCACGCATGAGCTGGCGCACGAGCTCCAGGCCGGCGGCGTGCCCCCAGCGCGCCAGCTGGGCGCGGATGCGCCGGTATCCGTACGTACTGTCGGACACCTCGAAGGCTTTCTTGACGAGCAGTTTCAATTCCTCGCGCCGCTGAGCCGTCGCAGAATCAGGACGGCGTCGCCAGTCGTAGTAGCCGGACTTGGACACGTCGAGCCGCTCACACATGAACTCGACAGAAAATACGTACTCCGCGGTGTCGAGTCGCATCGTTTCGATGAACTCGTACTTGCGTGCTACCGGGGATCCTTCGCGAAGTACGCCGCGCATTTTTTCAGGAAGGCGTTCTCCATCTCGACTTCGCGAATGCGGCGTTCGAGTTCCTTCAACCGGGCGCGTTCACTCACCGTCAGCTCAGCGTCAGCGGCCGGCTCACGCCGTTTCTGGAACTTTTTCACCCAGCCCCGGAGTGTCTCCGGGTTCAATTCAAGCTCTCGGGCTGTCTCCGAGACGGTCTTGCTGGAGCGGAGCGCGATCTGGACTGCTTCCTCGCGGAACTCCGGGGTGTACTTGCTGGGCGGTGCCACTTCGTGCTTCCTCATTCCCTTGACAGGACAACCCTATTGGGCCCCTGTCCGAGAACTTCGGGGCACCTCACCAGTACACGACGCTGGTCATAGTGGACTTCCAACGCCCACCGGAACGCTCATGGACAAGCGACTGTCGGCAGGTCTTGTGAAGGCGGGCAGTGAGGGCTTGTGCCTGCTTCTTGTCCAGGTCCGCGGCAAGCACAACAAACTCGTCCCCGCGTACGCGGCCGACGGCATGTTCGCGGCCCCAATCGGCCAGCGCGCCTCGAAACCGGGCCGCGATCTCGCGGAGCGCGGCGTCTCCAGCGGCCCGCCCATGGGTCGTGTTGTATGCCTTGAAATCGTCAAGTCCGAAGCGCAAAACCGCGAGCGTGGGCTGTCCTTCCGTCGGAGGCACTCTGTGCCGGTGTACTGCGACCGGGTCGGGACTGGGACCGCCGGTGGAGCTCACCAGGGCGGCAGAGCGCTCGCGTTCCAGGGTCCCGTCGGCGCACAGCTGCTGGTTGAGTCGGGAACGCAGTTCCGACTCCACGAGAAGTCCGGTGAGGTCGTCCATGCTTGCCCGCCAAAGTAGTGCAAGCTCGTGTTGCTTTCGCACCTCTATGTCCTCGACATGGGTGAGAAGAAAGCGAGGGCCATCAGAACTCTCTGCGACGACCGAGTTGCGCATCGATACCCAGACGTACGTTCCGTCGCGACGCCCCAGACGCAACTCGGCGCGCCCACCCTCTGCGGAAACACCGAGAAGGGTAGGTATGTCCTCCGGGTGGACGAGGTCGGAGAAGGCATAGCGACGGAGCGTGGAGGCAGGGCGGCCGAGCAGTTGGCATAGGAAGTCGTTGGTTCGCAGGAAGCGCCCGTGCTGATCGCCTCCCATCTCGGAGATGGCCATGCCCGACGGCGCGTACTCGAAGGCTCCCCGGAAGGACTCCTCACTGGCACGGAGCGCCTGCTGCTCACGCTCCAGCTTGACGAGAGCCCGTTGCATGTTGGCGCGCAGCCTTGCCTGAGTTATGGCGAGTGCAGAATGGTAAGCGTATTTTCGCACGTCGCTCATGCTGTCGGCATCGGGTGCGCCGCCATTCTGTGGCCTATCCAGCGAGATAACCCCGATCAGTTCTGGGCCAACGCCTGAGGCGTACATCGGAGCGTAGACGCGGTCGTCGGGGTGCCAGGTGCCTTCGTAGTCAGCTACCGTCTGATCCTGGCGCCACTCGGGAATGCCATCGTCGGCCAGCGACCCTGCGGAATGCGGTACGTAGCATACTCCATCCCAATCCGCGCCCAGGGAGAGTCGGCTTTCCCAGGCAGCGCGGGGCCCGACGCGGCCGGCGATTCGGCTTTCAATATCAGGGTCACCGGAGAAGGCTGCAACGACAAGGTCACCGTCGGGACGCACAATATTCACTGCAGCCAGACCGAAGCCGAGGCCAGCCAGAGCACCGTCCCCGACGGCCTGAAGGGTGTCCGCAAGACTGCGCGCGACAGACAGTTCCGCGATCACTCGATCGACGTGATCTGCGCGGCCCGACGCCTTGGGCATCGAACGTGGTATGTAGGCGGCGTTACGGATGAATGGCGCCTGCCCCAGCTGGTTGCGGCACAGCCGATGCGGTTCAGGGCGATTGCTCGTAACAAGCCGGGTGCGCAGGCGGGTAAAAATGGTATCCAGGTCTAGAAACTCGCCTTCTCCGGGGACGCCCTGCTCCATCAGAGTGAGCCATTCTCCCGTGAAGGCCGTTAGCGGTTCACCCGGCGGCGACAGAGCAACTGCCGTCTCGGCTGCTGCGGCCAGAAGGTAGGTACCGTCGACTTCCAATGCCGCCGCGGCGGACTGCACACCGAAAGCTCGGGCGCTATAGCAGCAGTCGAGTACAACAATCCGACGCAGGGCACGGCACTCCTCTACGGACCAGCGGATCCAGTCGTAGGGGGTCGCCGTATCGTGCACGGATGCTGGGTCAGTGGACTCAACGGCAAGATGCAGCTTCCCCGTCCGCGGCTCAATCAGGCCGTGGCCGGCGTAGTAGACGAGCAGGGTGTCAGTCGCCGCCTCGCCCGCTTCTTGGACCGCCCGGGAGACATCACGTGGCAGGGGCGGGTCTCCCACCACCGTGCAATGTGCAGCAGGGAGGTTCCACACCTGAGTGAAGTGTTCGCGCAAAAGGGTGAGATTGGCGTCCACGGCTGGCAGGTCGTCCAAGGAGGTGAACGAGCTGGCGCCCACGAGAAGGACCCGGGTTCCCTTCGGATCGGGCAACCTCGTCAAGAGGAAGGTTCCGTCTGCTCGTCCTCCAGGAGCCGGCGCACGACGGCCTCCGTCTCGCTTGTGATCACTCCGCGGATCTCGACCCGTGCACCATTGGCGCGCTGCACTGTGATGGTGGGCGCCTGCGCTCTGGTTGCGCGCCAGGAGGCGATGGAAGCGGAGAGCGCTGCTGTGCTGAAACCGCTGCTGAGGACGATGGAAAGAATGTCGATGCCATCGCCCTGTTGCCCGGGCACTCGTGGCAGACCGCTGGTGAGCTCAGTCCGTACGTGGCGACGCACGGAGCGATCGGCCTCCAACCAGGCGGCGAGGGAGCGGAGCTCAACCTCAGCTATGGACCCCGGGGAATGTACGGTGATCAACATGCTGGAAGCATAGGGTGCGTCGCCTACAGCGCGGACTCTGATCGGATAATCCACCGAGTGCCGGAGCGTGGCCACCGTGAGAGATGAGCCCCTCCCCCGAACCTGACCGGCCACCGCGCACCTACGACTGCGCTGCACGTGGCCCTAGGCACCTTCACGTTCCTGCTCCTGACGGCCGTCATCGGCGCCGGGCTCTTGTACGTAACCGTCAGACACCCATCGCTTGCTGGACCGCTCTAGGTAGCGACGGGTGGCGTCGCCTTGGTATTCACGATCGCCGGCGTACTCGTCGCCGCCATGACCAACTCCAGGAGGTGAGCCCACGTGCCCCACGGCCATCCCACCGCGATGACCCTCCGGAGGGCCTTGTCACGTTGTCGGCTGCATGATCGTTTGATGGTGTGTCAGGGTGTGGTGGGGCCGGGGCGGGGCTGTGGTTCAGGCCGTGGCGGGCATGCCGGCGGCTCCGGTGATGTGGTTCCAGATCGTGAAGCGGATGCTCATTTCGAAGCGGTGGCGGCCGGCGGTCATGAGGTGGCGGTGGGGTCTGAAGTGGGGTGAGATCCCGGTGAACGCGGACAGGAACCGCTGCGCGGATCCTGGGCTGCGGAACCCCTTCATCGCCCGTTCCCGCTGCCTCGTAGGCTGGTGCGAGTTCTCCGCCCGGTTGTTCAACCCCTTGTGCGCACGGTGCTCCACCGACGGCATCACCTCCCGGTGCGCAACCCCGTACGACTTCAGCTTGTCCGTGACGACCACCCTCGGCACTCGCCTGGTCGTGGTGAGGAGCAGGCGGAAGAAACGCCTGGCCGCAGCCTTGTCACGGCGATTCTGGACCAGGATGTCCAGGACGTTCCCGTCCTGGTCGACGGCCCGCCACAAGTACTTCGACGCCCCGTTGATCTTGACGAAGACCTCGTCGAGATGCCATTTATCGCCGGGCTGCGGGCGCCGTCGGCGCAGCGCGTTCGCGTAGGCCTGGCCGAACTTCAGACACCACCGGCGGATGGTCTCGTAGGAGACGATCACGCCCCGCTCGAGCATCATCTCCTCGACCTCGCGGAAGGAGAGCGGGAAGCGGAAGTACAGCCACACACAGTGCGAAATGATCTCCACCGGGTACCGGTGATTCTTGTACGACGGCACCGCAGACGACACGAACCCCACCCCACCCGGACACCCACAACCCCAAGATCATCCCAGACCGCCGAACAAGGTGACAGTGCCCGCAGGGGTATTCTGCGCGCGCAGCGCGCGACCCCTGCGTTTTGCGCCTGCCACCCCAGCCCGCGGCCCGCCGGCGGCGGACCCGCCAGGCCCGCCCCACGCGGGGCTGAAATGCCTTGAGGGGGCCAACAGCCGGACGGCTGCGGCCCCCTCAAGGGAAATTTCGGCAGGCCTGGCGCTACGGGGCCTCAACGAGCTCTTGAGCGGCCTTCACGGCCCCCCTCCGGACTGCTGCCGGATAGCCCAGCCGCTGCGCCGCCGCCTCGGCGGCGAGGTCCGGCTCCGTACGCATCAACGCAACGATGCGCGCGGCACGTTCCTGCACCAGGTGACGCTGCGCCGTAGGTACTGAGATGCCGAGGACCTCCACCAGGCGGGCCGTCGTCACCGCGGGCTCGGCGTCGAGGAGTTCGGCGATACGGCTGGGGAGCAGGTCACGGGGAACCATGTCGCCCGAACCCTTCGGCCGGCCACTAGGGGAGCTCATGACACCGCGGCCGGCCGAGTAGGCGAGCAGGACGGCTCGCGGCCAGTGCTCGGCGCCGCCGACGACCACAACGTGCTCGGCGAGGCCGGCATCGGTCTTGTAGCTGTCCACGCTCCGCGGTTTCACCCCGAGGAGTGCTGCCGCTTCGCGCCGGTCGAGCAGGTCCTGCTCATGGTCGCCCGTCGTGATGGACGGCTGCGGGCGCCCGTCCCGGTAGGCCTCCACCTGCTCCAGGTCCCACAAAAGGATCCGAGCTCCCTCGGAGCTTACGGGCGAGGGAAACCCGCCCTCGGCGTATGGTTTGGCCCGGCGGAACGCAGCCCACTTCATCCCCAGCACACCGGCGAGCTCCTCCCGCCCCACAGCCGTACGTCCAGCGCGGATCACGAACCCAACCTCCTGATGAAAAGCGCGCGCCGGCGAGCTCCGGCACCAGATTGAAAAATGTACCGCACTTCGAGCCCACCCGGGGTGTCCCCGGACCCGCGGGAGGCTATGCTCGGTCCCGAGACGCATGTGGGTTCTCCCGCGGTGTGTTCTTCGGTCGGCCGGCGCCCTTGCCACCCGCTCACGCGGAAGTGGGCGCCGGCCACATGCATATCAACGTGCCGACGCGATGGCCTTCCGCAGCAGGGCCCGGCTACCGCCGGATCTCAACTACCGCCCGAAACATGCCGGCTCCCGCCCCGAAGCCCAACTGGGCGATCCGCAGGACCACACAGGGCCCCGCATCTCGCAGCGCAAATCCCCAGCGGTCCCGCCCAACAAATCCCGATCCGCACCTCGGTCAAAAGGACCGCTTCCCCACCAGCGAAGCCGTGGCCCCGCCCATGAGCCCGCCCGCGGCAGCAGCCCCGACTACCCCGACGAATGACCCCCCACGCGCCGAGAGCCACGTACAGCCAGGTCGCCGCCCAGGCCTGCGCCCCCGCAGACCCAGCCACCCGCGCCCGAACCAACCCCCTACACCCACACAAGAAAGTCCGCGCACTCACCAGCCGGAAAACGGCCCCTCAGCAGGCAAAATACAAACCCGTCGCCTGTGCACCTTCCCCCCATACCTCCCCGGATACTTCCCCCCATCCCTCCCCCGATACTTCCCCCCATCCTTCCCCCCATGTTTCCGGTCAAAGGACGGTGCCGTGCAAGGCGCGGCGATCTCCGGTGAGGGCGTAGCGGCGGGTGGCGAGGCCCGTGTCGAGGTCCTCGCCGATCGCGGCGCACAGCGGCCCCAGGACGTCGGCGGCGGCGCCGTCCGAGAGGTAGGCCGGGGCGACTTCGAGGAACAGCTCGCCCATCGTGAGTGCGCTGGCCGCCAGGTCGTCGACAACCCGGCGCAACTCGGCGACTCCGGTGTCCGCCGGCGGTGCATCCGGCGGTTCGGGTGGAGTGGCGCGCACGTCGCGGACGGCCTGGTGGACCACGGCGCGCACCGTGGCCGCGTCGAGGTCCTGGGCGCCGTCGCGGGTGAGCGCGGCGAGGCGGCCCGTGATCAGTTCCGTGATGTCGCCGCTGCGGGCGGCGACGGCGATAAGGGCCCGCTGGGAGAGCCCGTAGTCCAGCGCGGCTTCAGCGACCGGGGTGCTGTCTCGCGTGCGGGACACCAGGGTGCCGGCGGCGACCCCGGCCTGAATGGCCCCCAGGCCGCGGGCGACATCGAGGAGCCGGTAGGCCTGCGCGCGGCTGATCCCGAACTCACCCACGCAGTACGCCTCCCACGAAGGGTGCGAGAGCGCGAGCCAGACGCGGGCGGCGTGCGCGTCGCGGACCCGGACCGCGAGCACCGCGACCGTACGCCGGACGTCGTCCATCGCCTCCCGCAGCCCCGCCGTCACCGCGCGGGCCCGCGCGCCGGTCAGCGGTGGCCGCTCCAGTTCGGCGACGTCGTCCTCGGCTTGGTCTTGCTCGCCCATGCCCACCATCGTCCCCGCGCCGGCGGTGCCCGACCAGGGCGTACGGAAGCACTGACCGACGGCCCGGTGGCCCCCGCGTCCAGGGCGGCGAACAAGCGGCCGGCGGACCACCTGGGGGCTCGGCAGGAACCGCTGCTCCGGAGCGCCGGGTGCGGCGGGAGAATGTGCGGATGAGTGAGCAGCGCCGCCCCTTGGGCTCCGGACCCCGCTTGGCCCCCGCCCTAGACGGGCCACCACGTCGCGGCCGTCTGGCGGCCGAACTCGCCGCCCCCGACCCGGTGGTACCCCCCGACGGGGAACGGGCGCCCGCGGCTGTCCTGCGGCCCCCGAGGCGGGCGCTCGGCGCGGGCGGCGCGCCCCGCGCCTAAGGAGGGCTGGGACGGTTCCTCTCATCTACCGCGTCCGGCGGCCGAAGCGGCCCGGTCCTGCCAGGTCCCAGCCGCCGGCACGTCAGCCCACCCCAAGCCCATCACGCCCGGCCGTACCCCGGCAGCGAACCTCACCAGAAACCTCCCCACCGCAGGTCACGAGCCCGCACTGGTCCTGACGACCGCCTCGGGCTCCTCTGGGTACACTCGGGGCCCGGAACCTCCCCAAGAACCTCCCCAGCGCAGGTCGGGGCAGTCCCAGCTTCCAGGTCACCGGATCATGTGCGCCTCGACCAACGGTGCTCCCCTCACCATGAACGCGCGGAGGCATCCGCGGCGTCGTCGGCCAGGGCCGGTCGTCGCGTGCCGGACGTCTGGGTCCGCGCACAGCACGGCCCAGTCGGCATCCAGGCGGCCGAAGGAGGCGCAACCGTGGTCGGTGTGCAGGCGGCGGACCGGTGACCGGTGGCCCGTAGTTCGGTCATGACCGGTGACCGATGGGGACCGGATCGGTCACCGGCCACCGGTTCCCGGCACCGGCCACGGCCGGTCACGGGATCGGTCAGGGGATCGGTCACGGCCTGGGGGCTGCTCGAGGTGCCCGACTCCGTGACCGATGACCGGTCACGGCGACCGGTCGGGGCGCTCGGTCATCCGCGCCCGACGGACCGAAGGTGCGCTCGGCCCTGCTGCTTGCGCTGCTCCTCCAGGTGCCGCTGCGCGTCGAGCACGCGGCGCTGACCGGTCTTGGGCGAGACCCCCAGACGCCGGGCAACCTCAGCACCTGACAACCGCTCCCCAGCCTCCTCGGCCTCGGCCAACCAGGAGGCCACCTGCTCGATCGCGCTCTGAATCGGGTCGGTCTCGGCCGGCTCGTCGTCGGTCTGCTGCCGGGGCACGCGCGCGGTCGCTTCGCCGGACGCGGTCACGTCGGCGACCCAGGCCTGATCCGCGCTTGTCGGCATTGTCCGGTGACCGGGCTGGTCGACGGGACCGCCCTCAGGGCTGCCCAGGCCCGCATCGGCTACGGAAGCCGTCGGCGCGGGAATCGCTCCGGCGAGGAGCGGCGCAGTCTCGACCGGCTGCTCCGACAGGCTGCGGAGGTTGAGCTGCTCCCCGAAGAAGGGGTGCGGCTCCCCCATACCGTTCGGCTCCTCGTCGCCGGGAGTCGAAGTGGCCGGCGCCTCGGGCACGGGTGCTTCGGCCATCGGCAGGGCAGCCGTCTTCTCAGCCGCTTTGAGTTCGGCCGCCTGGAGTTCGGCGAGCACCGGCTCGAGGAGAACGTCGGGCACCAGGCCGCCGGTGTACTGGTCGGTCAGGCCGTAGTCCCGCGCGAGGAACGCCGCGAACTTCTTCTCCGCGGACGGGACCGTGCCGTGCTGCGCCACGAAGTCCCGGCCGGCCTGGGCCAGGTCGACGAACGCGGGCTCGGACGTCTCCACTTCCGGCTCCGGTGCGTCCTCGGCGACGGGCCGAGCGGCCGTCGGCAGTTCGGGCACCTGGTCCGCGGCCACGAGCTTCGGCTGGGGCTCGGGCGCCGGAGTGGGCTTGGGCCCGGGACGGGAGAGCAGGTCCGGGCTCAGGCCTGCTGCGGCCAGCCCCGCGGAAGCGGTGTGCCCGAGCGGCACTCCGATCCGTGCCAGGCGCAGCGGCATTAGGGCCTCCACCGGGGCCTTGCGCCGCCATGCACGGCCGTACCGGGCCTGGAGCCGGGCCTGGTAGACCAGCCGGTCCTGCTCCATGCCGACCGCCTGCTCGTAGGACCGCAGCTCCCACAGCTTCATCCGGCGCCACAACTTGAAGGTCGGCACCGGCGAGAGCAGCCAGCGCATGATGCGGACGCCCTCCATGTGCCGGTCCGCGGTGATGTCCGCGATCCGGCCCACCGCGTGCCGGGCCGCCTCCACCGTCACCACGAACAGGATCGGGATCACCGCGTGCATCCCGACACCCAGCGGGTCCGGCCAGGCCGCAGCCCCGTTGAACGCGATCGTCGCGATCGTCAGCAGCCACGCCGTCTGGCGCAGCAGCGGGAAGGGAATCCGGATCCAGGTCAGCAAGAGATCGAGGGCCAAGAGCACGCAGATGCCTGCGTCGATGCCGATCGGGAAGACGAGCGAGAAGCTACCGAAACCCTTCTGCAGGGCGAGGGCACGCACGGCGGCGTACGAACCGGCGAACCCGATCCCCGCGATGACGACGGCTCCGGCGACCACCACACCGATCAAAATCCGGTGCGTACGAGTCAATTGCATCGCGGCCACGAGTTCCTGTCCCGTCCTCTGTCCTGTCCCGATAGTCAGCCTGTCACCAGGGCCGCGCTGGTGACAGCCCTCTTTCAGGCTTTCACCATCAGGTCCCCTCCGCCGCGAACAGCTACCAGCGCTTCCCGGTTTCCTCGACCAACCTCAGTGCCTACTCACTCCACACCTGGCCGAAGCGGTATGCGTCGGCCTGCTGGTGCGCGGTGACGTCGTACGTGGACCGGGCGTTGCCCAGTTGGGCGGTGAGCATGCTGGAGGCTATGACCGCGCGGTCGTAGCGCAGCGGGACGCGTGGGATGTCCCGCTCCCCCTCCTCCAGCGGCAGCCGGGGTGCGTCGGGGTCGCCGGGGCCGGCCCGGGGCTGCTGGTCCGGGTCGGGGTGCGGCCGTGCGCTGGCACAGGACGGACGCGCCACGTGGTCGTTCGGCCTGGAACTGCGCTGCGGGGTCCGGCACATCGTGTAGCTCTGTAGCGGCGGCCACACCATCCTCACCAGACCCTGACTCACGGGCACGCCTGTCAGGCAGTCACGGATTCATCGATCAGGCCGAGGACTTCCGAGGTGGCCCGTACGTCGCCGAAGGACCGGTAGACCGTGTGCAGGGTGGCGTTGTGGTCCTTGTCGCGGCCGGTGGAGTTGGCGTCAGCGATCATGATGACCCGGTAGCCGAGTATCCAGGCGTCGCGGGCTGAGGACTCGCAGCACACATTCGTGACGGTGCCGGTGATCAGAACGGTGTCGATTCCGCGTTCTTGGAGTAGTTCGGGTAGCGGGCAGCGGCCGGGGAAGAAGGCGCTGGGTGCCGACTTCTCCACCAGGAGGTCGTCCGCGCCGACGGTGAGCTCGTGCCAGAGCCGGTCTTGCAGGGGGCCGGTGCCGCCGGCGTTGCGGAACATCTCGGCGGCTTCGGGTCCGTGGAATTCGTCGCCGACCGAGGTGCGGTCTACCCGGGCAGGCAAGACCCAGACGACCGTTCCTCCGGCGGACCGGAGGCAGTGGGCGAGGTGCTGGATATTCGGGACGATGCCGCGGGTGTAGGGGGTGGCGTTGACGAAGAACGGCACCATGTCGATGACCACCAGAGCAGTACGGACGGGATCGATGTTCGTGTACGCGTACCGGCGGCCCCGTCGTTCCTCCTGGCGCCGGTACTCCCGCTCATCGATGTGCCAGGCGTGGAGGATTGGCTTGGTGTCGGGCATGGCAGCTGCTCCTGTCAGTCGTGGTCGGGGTGGAGTTTGCGGTTAGTGCCGGAGCGTCCGATGTCCAGGCCGAGGAGCACCGTCAGAGGCGTACCGCTGTTCCAGAAGCCCAGAAGGTCCACGTCGAGGAGCACCAAGCTGTGGCGGGCGGCGAAGGCGCGGGCCTGCTTGGTGAACTTGCAGGAGGCGACGAAGAGCGGGACGTCCGCTCCGTGCTCGTCGCGGACGGTGCCGTTGAACTTCTGGAGGTCCGGGCTACCGACCGTGCGGTGCTTCGCGTACCGCTTGCACTGCACCACGATCTTGCGGCCGTCCGGGAGCCAGCCGATCACGTCGGCGCCCAGATCGTTCGCACCGCCTACCCGGCGGACCTCGGTGCAGCCGTCCCGCCGGCATAAGTCGGCGACGTACTCTTCGAACTCGCGGTCCCCCATGCCCCAGACCGGCTCCATCGAGCGCAGGGCCTGGACCCGTGCCTGTGCCGCAAGGCGGACCTTCTCGGCCTCGGCTTCACGGCGCCCGGCTCGCAGCAGCGTCCCTGTCACACCCCCTGCGGCCAGGACGGCTAAGACCATCAACAGCACCATTCCCGTTCCCATGCTCTGTCCCCTCCCCTTGCCCAGCTGTCCGTGCGCTCTACAACTCCCCCACGGTGCAAGGATCCATCCGGACGGAGAGAGGCCGGACTCTCCACGGAGTCCGGCCTCTTCGAAGGTGCTGCTCAAGCACACCTGTGTGTCGATCAGATGGTGCGAAGGTCGGCTGCCACCGCAGCGAGAATCGAGGCGAGTTGGAGGCGTCCCTCCTTGGGGAGGCTACGCGCGAGGTCAGCGACCAGCGCTTCCTTGCTCCCGCTGCGCTCGACATAGCGATGCAGGAATCGAGTTCGCTGCTCTTCGTCCAGAGTCGCGATGACGAGGTCCATGACGGCGTTGCCGTCGTGCCAGGGCATAGGGGGAAGCGTTCGAACGTCCGCCAGGCGGGCAGTCGGGTCTTCCTCGCTGATAACGGCGTTATCAGTCGACGGGGACGCAGCGCTCGGGTCCTCGGCCTTGGAGGTGATAACGGCGTTATCAGTCGGCTCCGGATTCGGGGGCAGCTCGACTGTGTCTGCGGCTGACGGCGTGCTGATAACGGCGTTATCAGTGGCAGGGGCTGACTGCTGAGTCGGTACCGAGGTCCGGCGCCGCAATTGTGGGGCGCGGGCGCGTTCGTCGGCTGTCGTCCGCTGTTCTTCTGGCGTGAGTTTGGCCAGGCCGCGCACGTGCTCGACCTTGCGTCGGCCGGCTTCGAGGTCTGCCTGGAGGTCGGGGGCGAGCGCCAGGAGCGAGAGGCGCTGGGAGATGTATGGCTGTGTCACTCCCAACCGCTTGGCCGCCTTGTGCTGCGACCCGTAGAGCTTCACGAGCTGGCTGAGGGCATTGGCCTCCTCCAGGTCGGTCAGGTTCTCCCGCTGGGCGTTGGCGACGAAGGCGGCTTCGAGCAGCTTCTCATCGGTGGCCGCCAGGGCGTCGTTGACGGTGATCCGGATGGACTCGATGCCTGCTTCGTGGGCGGCTGCGAGGCGTCGGTGACCGTCGATGACGACGTATTGGGCTCCGTCTGCGAGTTCGTCTTCGCGTCCGGGTCGCTCGTTCAGGTATGCCTCGACGGTGGCGACCGTAATTGCTTGGACGAGTCCGATCTCGGCGAGGCTGGAGGCCAGTCCCTCGATGTCCCCCAGGGTGTCACGGGGGTTGTCGGGATTCGGGCTGATCCGGTCGAGGCTGAGCTCGGTGACGTTCTCTTCTTGGGCTTCACCTGTCGCGGCCGCGATGAGCTGGCCGCGGGTGCTGCGAGCGAGGGCCGCCCTGCCGAAGGAGCTGGAGCTTCCCACGCGGTCTGCGGCGGACTGACGGGTGTTCACGTGATCTCCCGGACGATCTTGCGCATGGTCATGGCCTGCTCACACTCCGGCGAGTAGGAGAGGAGAGGCGTCTTGTTTCTGACTGCCTCGCGCTGTTCCTTGAGGCGGGCCACCTTGGCGAGGACCCGGGGGTCACCGAGAGACTCCCACTCCCTGAGGGACGACGTGACGACGTAGCCGTCGCGCGCGTCGTACATGTTGACGACGAGGCCGAGGTACTCGACGTCGATCCGCCAGTCGGCCTTGCCGGATTCGATCTGCTCTATCAGGAGCTCGTAGGCATCGGCCGAGGAGTCCTCAGCCTGCACGATGATCATCACGCCGGACTGTTGCTTGGCTTCGCCTTCGCGGCGCCGCCCGTAGTAGATCGCGGCGTCCATGCCCACGCCGAGGCTGGGAGGGGAGTCGACGACGATGACGTCGTAGTCCTTCTCCAGGGGCTCGAGTGCACGCTCCAGCGTTGCCTGCCGGTTCCGGTCCATCGCGATCATGATGTCGAGGAGGAAGGCGTCCGGGCAGGAAGGCAGGACGTGGAGCCGGCCTCCGTATCGTTCGTCTTCGACGACGACTACGAGATCCCTGATCGAGGCGTCCTTGATCTGGCCGGCCATGAACTTGGCCAGGCTGGGACCCTTGGCGGGAAGGCTCTGCAGGCCGAGCTGTTTGGTGAGGTGACCCTGCGGGTCGTAATCGACGAGCAGGACCCGTAGGCCCAGGCCTCGGAACTCCTCCAGGAGCGCCTCGGTGTTCTTGGAAACGGTTACGTAGGTCTCGCCCTCGGCCAGGGCCTCGCCGACGCCGGCGGAGACGGCGGTCTTGCCCACACCGCCCTTCTGGTTGCACACCACGATGCGGCGGGGGATCCCTGTGACAGGCCGGTACTTGGGGGAGGGATGCGTCGCGAGCCACAGGGCGACCGACTGCGCGAGCCCTTGGACGAAGGGGATGCCGCGCTCGCCGCAGGTCTCCTTCAGATCCTCCCACTGGCCTGGGAAAAGCCAGGTCGAGAACGTCACGGACCCTGCTGTATCGATGACTTCGTGCACCACGGAGGAGCTGCGCCAGGCGTCGATGCCTTCGGTGACGGCGTCCTGGATGTCCACTCCGAGTTCGGCTGCTCGTACCTTCAGGTCCTGGCGCAGCTCGGCTGGCAACTTGGAGACAACTTTCTCTCTGTCTCCGGAGGGGCTTTGGATGACCATGGAGGCACCTTACTAACTCCCAGGGTGCGTTGGGGCCGCCGACTCGCACAATCAGCGCCTAGTTGTTCACTGTTTACCCAAAATGATCACACCTTGGGTCGATGGTCACAGCCTCCCTGATGCGGCACGCCCCACGTGTTCGTGCCGGGCCTTCCTGCAGCAGTCGTTAGGGAGACACCGTCGCAGCCTGCGGTCCGGTGGCTGGCACGGCGAGACACTCGGACCTTGACCCCAGGTTTTGGACACCGGAGACACTTGGATCTTGATGGTCCAGGAGAACGGAGTCCCTGTGGGGATGAAGCACTATCCCGCCGAGTTCAAGGCGGACGCGGTCGCGTTGTACCGGTCGAGGCCGGGAGCGACGATCAAGTCGGTCGCCGCTGATCTCGGGGTGAACACCGAGACGCTGAGGAACTGGATCCGGGCCGCCGACGGCCGCCGACCTGGCGCCCACTCCGCACCGCCGGCCGCCTCGCAGGCCGTCGGCGACGCCGTTCAGGCGGAGCTGGCCGCCGCCCGCAAGAGGATCCGCGAGCTCGAGGAAGAACGGGACATTCTCCGCAAGGCGGCCCGGTATTTCGCGACGGAGACGCGCTGGTGAACCGCTACCAGTTCGTTGACGATCACCAGCGCCGTCACGGCGTGAAGCGGCTCTGCGACATCCTCGGCCTGGCCCGGTCGAGCTTTTACTACTGGCGTCGCACCGCGGCCGCGAGAGCGGCCAGGCAGAGCGTCGAGGCCGGGCTCGCGGCCCGGATACGCAAGATCCACCAGGACTCCGACGGCACCTACGGAGCCCCCAGAATCACCGCGGAACTCCGCGACGAGGAGGGTCCGGTGGTCAACCACAAGCGGGTCGCCAGGATCATGCGGACCATCGGGCTCGAGGGAGTCCGGTTGCGCCGCCGGCACCGCACCACCGTCGCGGACCAAGCCGCGTCGAAGGCACCGGACCTGATCGGACGCGACTTCACCGCAGCCGACGTCAACAGAAAATACGTCGGCGACATCACATACCTGCCGGTCAGCGGCGCGAAGCCGCTCTACCTCGCGACCGTCATCGACTTGTGCTCGCGCCGGCTGGCCGGGTGGGCGATCGCCGATCACATGCGAACCGAACTCGTCATCGACGCCCTGGCGGCAGCCGAGCGGACCCGTGGAAACCTGGCCGGAGCGATCATGCACACGGACCACGGATCCCAATATTCGAGCAGGGCCTTCGCTGAAATCTGCAGGTCAGCCGGGGTCCGGCAGAGCATGGGCGCGATCGGATCCAGCGCCGACAACGCAGCCGCAGAAAGCTTCAACGCCGCCTTCAAGAGGGAGACACTCAAAGGCCGCAAAGCCTGGTCGAGCGAGCGCGAGGCCAGGCTGGACGCGTTCCGCTGGCTGACCCGATACAACACCCGCCGCCGACACTCCCGCCTCGGCCACCGGTCCCCGATCGCCTACGAGAACGACCTCCAGCCAGCTGCAACTACCCTGACCCAAGCCGCATAGACGTGTTCAAAATCCGGGGTCAAGGCCCCTCCAAGAATCGCCGAAGCCAACCAGCAGCAAGTGCGGTTCAGGCAGCCCTGATGCCAGCCAGACCGATGCCTCCACTGATAACGGCGTTATCAGTGGAGGCATCGGGCCTCACCCTCCCCGAGTGCGCCGTCGACGGACAGCGGTAAAAGGCGCCGTTATCGATGGCTCCGCTGCCAAGCAGGAAGCCGGGACGATTTTGAGCATGGGATCCAGAGGGTCCGTGGCATGACGGTCGCGGCGATGCCGACCCCATCATGGCGAAGATGGACGCAAACCAACGGGAGATCTTGTTCCTGCGGTCTTAGGAAGCGCTGGCCGGAATCCCTGGGGGACTCCGAGGATGGCGGAAACTGATAACGCCGTTATCAGTCCGAGCGCCCTTGCGAGGCCTGTTCGACCTCCGCTCGCGCCGTACTCCCGCCCGCGTCAGCCGGCCCGCCGACGTTGCAGCATCGACTGGGTGACCGGTGGATTTGAGTCGCGAGGCCAGAAACACAAAACGGCCCCCTCCGTCCGGAGCAATGTCCGGGCGGAGGGGGCCGCTGCGTGTGGGCTCAGGTGCTCAGGTTGATGCCCGATGGAAGATCGCGTCCGGCGAGGGCCTGGGTGAGAAGTTGGTAGGGCTCGGTCAGGCACCGTGGATTCGTGTCCGAGCGCAGTGGAGCGTGCTGGTTAGCGTTGTCTCGGTGTCGGGGTGGATGAGGACGAGGGCGACCGGGTCGGCGTCGGGTTGTTGCTCGGGGAGAGGTCGTCCGCGTTCCAGGCCGCGCTCGCTGATCCGTACGGCGACGTCGCCGCGGCCGGTCCAGGGGGCTGGCCTCTGCCGCGCTGTGAGCATGGCGGTGAACTCCGCGGCGGCCTTCTGGTCGCCCGGGTGCATCGGGCCGCTGCCGTGTCCGCATCTGCGGAAGCGGGCCGTCATGTGCGCGCCGTCGGGCGGCGCAGCAGCGTCCGGATCCGGTAGCGGAGGGAGGCGCGCTCTTCGTTCTCCTCGATGGCGTCGGCGAGCAGTTCCTCAAGTTCGGTCATGTGCTCTTCGGCGACCCATTGGGGCTGGTGGTCGTCGCCGTGGCAGACCGGGCACAGGTGCTCGTGGCCGTCGAACTCGTGCCACGGCGCGCAGCCGACGTCCTGGCAGTCCGGTCGGGTGGGGTCCTCGCCGATGCCGGAGCAATACGGGCAGCGGGTGAAGCGGTAGTCGATGGGGGCGCCGTGGTGGAGGTCGGAGTGGAGCTGGGCGAGGCCGCGGACTCCGAGCTCGCGCAGCAGCGCGTCGGCCGCGAGGACCTGGCGGTCGATGCCGGTGTGGTGGTGGTCAGTGAGCATCTGGACGGCGGTGCACCAGGCGAGGGTGGAGCGGTCGACCGGGACGGCGTAGCTGCCGGCCCACGGGTCGGTGGGGTCGGCGTCGGCGGGCGGCGGGCCCGGCGCGGTGAGCGGGATGCCGAGGGTGGTGAGCTGGGCGGTGACATCGGCGGTGCGGTGGGTGAACTGGTCGAAGACGGTGGTGGGCATCGGCCCTCACATTCGACGGGGACGCCGGGACCGTGGTGGTCCCGGCGGCCGGAGCGGGTGGGGTCAGTGGGAGGCCGGGGTGAGCGCGGCCCTGTGGTGGTCGCGGTGCGCGCTCTGCGCCGGCTCGGCGAGGACCCGCAGGGTGCGCGGATCGCCGACCGGGCCGCAGTCGCTGCACACCACGGAGTAGCTGCGGCGGCCGGTGCAGCCGGAGGCTGCGTCGCGGGGCTTGCCGGTGGAGGTGACGGCGTGGGTGCACTCGGTTCCGTCCGGGTGGAGCGCGGCGATCTTGACGGTGATGCGGGCCATGGGCTTGGGCTCCTGTTCGGGGTCGGGGAAGGGCATCTGGTGGAGCGCTGCCGTGCGGGCGCGGCCCCGGGTGGGGCGCGGTGGGGTGGGCGGCTCGGTGCGGGTGAGCGTGGTCTCGGGGAGGAGTCCGAGCTGTCCGGCGGCGGCCGCGCGGGCGGCGAGGGTGCGGGAGCGGGTAACCCGGTGGTGGCCGTGGTCTATCCGTAGATGGCAGAGCTGGCAGGCGGCGAGGAGATTCATCTCGCTTACGTCTTCGGGGGTGTGGTTGAGGTGGGCGGTGGTGAGGCCGACCACGGAGCCGGTGTCCGGGTGGATCTGCTCGTGGACGGCCGGGCAGCGGCCGTCGGGGTGCGTGAGGCCGCAGTGGCCGGTGCACTCGCAGCGGCCGCCGGCCCGCTCGAACCGGATCCGTGCGCTGATCTGGGGCCAGTCGCGCGGGTAGCGGTGCAGGTTCTCGGGTCGGATGGGCACGGGTCATTCCCTGCCGGGGGCTTGGCCGCGCTCGAAGGCGTCGAGGATGGCGGTCAGTTCGCCGGGGGTGTCCGCCCAGCCGACCCAGGCGCCGGCCTCGTTCCACACTTCCAGGCCGCCGCTGTCGCCGTCGATGTAGTGCAGGTAGGGGCCGCACCGCTCGATCACCGAGGCGAAGAGGGCGGCTGTGGCGGTGAGCTGGGGGGCGGGCTGGAGGATTTCGAGCGTTTCGACGATCAGGAGGAGAGGCTCGTCCGGGGTGCGGGGAGCCCGGAGGTATCCGGTGGCACGCAGTTTGTCTCCGGGGATGAGCTCGTGGAGCGTGGTGTGGGCGAGCTGCGGGTCGGCGACGCTGCACGGCAGGGTCATCTCGTCGATGCGCTCGTCGGTCGGGGAGACGGTGAGGCGGAACCGGGCCGTCGTACTGTCCGGGTCACCGGGCACGGGGGCATCGTCCAGGAACCCGTCCAGGGCTATCGCTTCGTCGGTCATGGGTCAGCCGGCCTTGCGGACCGGCGTCTGGTGGGCGGCGTCGTACGCCTCCAGCAGCGCCTTGCGGACCAGGCCCGCGTCAGCGACCGTGTGGCCGTTCTGCCGCGCCCAGGACCGGATGGCGGCGAGCTCCTCCTTGCTGCGACCGCTGCCCAGGCCCTTGCGGATCGGGGTGGGCGCGGCGGTGGCCGCTGTGGCCGTGCGGGTGCTGGCCTTCACGGTGCGGAGCTCCTCCTGTGCCCTCTCCAGTTCGGCCTTGGCCCTGCTGACCTTCTCTTCGGCCTCGCGCTGCGCCGCCTCGCTCTCGCGGCGCTCGGACAGCTCGCTCAGGTCGGCGGTGATGCGGGCGGCGCGGCTGCGGACCCCGGCGGCCGGGTGCGTGGCTGCCCAGGTGAGCAGCTTCTGGACCTCGTTGGAGACGGCGCGCGGGATGACCGGGACGTCGATGGCTGGCGAGGGGTTGGCGGTGCGGGGCAGTCCAAGTACCTGGTCGGCGATGAGGTCGGTGAGCTCGGTCTCGCTCAGGCCGGTGGCCTCGAGGATGGTCTGCTCGCTGTCGCCGTGGTTGTGCATTGAGATCGCCATGGCCTCGTGCGCGGAGAGGGCCGGGGCGGCGGGGATGGTCGGCATGGTGGCGTCTCCGGTTTCCGGGAGGAGGGGGAGCAGGGCGGTGAGGGTGTCGGTGTCGGTGGGGAGTCCGAGGGCGTCCAGGAGCAGCGCCATGTCGTCCTTGTCGCGGGAGCTGCGGGCGGTGACCCGGGCCGCGGCGGCGAGCTGCTGGGCCGGGCTCGGGCTCAGGAGGAGGGATTCGGCTTCGAGGGCTTCGGTCCAGTCGGTGAACACGGCTACGCCGCCCTCCTGTCGATGGCCAGCTCCAGCACGCGCCGGTTAGCCTCGGCTTGCTGGGGAGTGATCGGCTCTGTCCAGCGGTTGTACGGTGCGGGCCGGGTGGGGATGCCCTCCAGCTCCAGGCGGGCGAGGGCCAGTTCGCGGGCGGTCGGCGGCACAACGCGCGCCGCGCGTGCCCGCTCCCTGCGGAGCCGGTCCTGTTCGGCCACCACTCCGACCCAGTCCTCACCGAGCCGCGCCACGAGCTCCTTGCGCAGCTGCGTGCGGTCGCGGGCGGTGGTCGCCGCCCATACCCCGGCCTTCGTCAGGTCGGGGTTGGCCAGCGCCCACTTCAGGCAGTCCTTGACGATCGGGCAGCCGGAGCAGGCGTGCTTGACCTTGGCGAGCGCCTTCTCCCGGGCGCGGGGGTCTTCGTCGGTGTTGCGGATCTCCTCGATCGAGAACAGGGCCGGGCTCGTACGGCAGCGCAGGACCTGGTCGGTCTCGGGGAAGGGGATGCGGTCGTCGGCCGCGATGAACGTCGGCGGCTGCGGGACGCCGGTGCGGGTTCCGCTCATGAGGTGCCCTCCGGAGCGAGGTGGGGGAGCTGGAGGAGGACCCGGTCCACGAGGTCCTGGGTGGGGCGCCACGGCCCGAGCTGGCCGTGCAGCCACGGGATGGGGAGGGCGAGCTCCTGGACGTCGGCGAGGACCAAGTGGTGAACGTCGGGCTGCGCCCAGCGCGAGCACGGGGCGGTGCCGGCGGCGTCCTGGTGGCAGTCGGTGAGGCGGGCGACGCCGATGACGGCCCGGGTGTGCAGGGCGCGGCCGCGGATCGCGGTGGCGACCAGCGGGTCGCGCATCGGGGCCCGCTCGGTAGCCGCTCCGGCGTGCAGGAGCACCAGGCCGCGCCAGGACCAGGCGGCCGGGCGGTTCTCCACGTCCTTCCCGGCGAGGATGCAGGTCGTCCAGGGCTGGCGGATCGTGATGCCCCGGATCCAGGCGCCCGAGTCGGTGGTGGTGGTGGTCGCGCTCATGCCGCCTGCCTCAGGGAGTTGGTGCCCGGCCGTCCGGCGCGGCGGCCGTTGATGGAGGGCACCGTGGCGTGCTGCGGTCCGGCGAGGACCGCGCGGCCGGTGTGCTTGCCCGCGTACATCGCGGCGTCGGCGGCCCGCTGAAGCGCGCTCAGGTCCGTCGTGCCAAGGACGTCGGGGGAAGCCGCGCCGACCGACGCGGCGACATCGACCAGGACGCCGTCCTCGACCTCCACCGGCTGCGCGAGCAGCTGCGTGAGCTGGGCGAGACGGAGCTCGCGGCGGGCGGGCCCGATCCGGACCGCGACCGCGAACTCGTCGCCCCCGAGCCGGCCGACCGCGCCGCGGCTGCCCGCCCACGCGGTGAGCCGGGTCGCGGTGGCGGCCAGGACGCGGTCGCCGACGGCGTGCCCGCCAGGCCCGTCGTTGATCTGCTTGAAGTGGTCCAGGTCCACCAGGACGACCAGGGCGCTGTCGCCGTACCGGTCGGTGAGTTGCCGGGCCTTGACCGTGTAGCCGTCACGCCCGAGCAGCCCGGTGAGCGGGTCGCGGCGGGCGGCGGCGAGCTTGCGGTGCAGGCTGACCGCGTGCACGGTCCAGCCGGTCAGCGGCACGGCGAGCGTGGTGATGAGCAGGGCACGTTGCCCGATGGGGGCCTGTACGCGCACGGTGGAGGCCATACTGGTGGCTCCCTCTCTCGTCATGTACGGGATGGGTGGCCCGGGGCAGGCGACGGTTTCGACGCCTAGCGCGCCTGCTCCGGGGCGTAGCTACAGCACGTAGGGCTTCTTGCGGGTCCAGTTGTCCGGGTTGGACCAGCGGCCGGCCTTCGCCGCCGCCCAGTCCAGCTCCCAACCGTCGCGAACCCCGCGCGCTCCCCAGCCGCCGTCCTGCTGCCCGGGGACCTCGAGCCCGGCCTGCCGCGCGGCGAACGCCGCGTCGTACACCTGGTGGGCGCGAGTCAGGGCCTCGTCGGCCGAGGACGCCTTGCCGGTGAAGACGTGCACACCGTGCAGAGCCCGGCTGGTGTCGTGTATCGGGACGTCAACCTCGTAGAACTCCAGGTGCGGCATGACGCCTTCTCCTTCCTGTCGCTGGTCGTGGCGGAACACCGCGACCGCACCGGCCGGTGGGGCCGGGGCGGCACGGAGGAACGCCGCTCGCGCGGGAGGGATCAGCGGTTCGTGGCGGCTGCCACGATTTCGGCGTGGTCGAACGCGAGGTCGGGGAGCGCCTCCAGGGGCCACCAGCGGGCGGCGGTGGCGTCGTCCCCGGCCGTCGGCTCGACCGGCGAGGGCAGGGTGGCGGTGTAGGCGACGCTGACGTACCGGCCGCGCGGGTCACGGCCGGGGGTGTCGAAGGCGCCCAACTGCCGGAGGTCGTCGGCCTGGACGGTAATGCTGGTCTCCTCCTCCAGCTCGCGCACGGAGGCGGCCAGGCTGGTCTCCCCCGTGTCCATGTGGCCCCCGGGCAAGGCCCACCGGCTCTTGAACGGGTCCCAGCCCCGCTCGATCAGCAGGACGTGCCCGGCAGCGAACAGGACCACGTCGGCGGTGTAGCGGATCGTCTCGTCGGTGGTGTCGGTGGTCACCAGATGTCTCCTGGTCTCGAAGAGGATGAAGGAGGCCGCCCCGGCCGGTGCCGGGGCGGCGAAGAAGAACAATGGCGGGACGTCAGGCCGGGACGGAGACCAGAGTGTCGAGCCCGGCCCCGAGCAGGAGGCCGCGGATCGACTGCTCGTACTCGCCGGTGCGGATCAGACGGCCACGAGAGCGGGCCGCCTCGGTCAGAACTGGACGTCAACGGTGATCGGGGTGCGGTGGTCGCCGTAGTCACGGCGGGGGGCGTGGACGGTGCGGCGGTGCGCGGCAAGGCCGGCTGCCCCGCCCTGTACCGGCAGCTGGCATTCGTCGCAGCCGTACAGCCACCTGTCGCCGTCGGGCAGTTCGGCCGGGGTGAGCGGGTGCGGGTGCGGGCCGTCGGCGGCGTGGCTCACGGCCGGGACCCGCGGATGTTGTCGATGGCGCTGGCGACGTGGGTGTTGGCCATGAGGCTGCCGCCGGTGTCGATCCGGTCCCGCAGCGTGTCGAGCCGCGCCCATGCCGTCGTGAGCTGCTGCGCGAGCCATGCCTCATCGCCGGTGGCGGCCGTGCCGAGCCGGGCTTCGATCGTGGTGAGGCGGTCGGTGTCCTGGCTGCCCGCTTCCAGGAAGGTGTCGGCCCGGCGGAGCTCGTCGGCCGTGAACGCCTCCTGCAGGCGCCGGGCTTCGTCGGCCGGCGGGTCGTCGTCGTACCCGGCGTAGCCGCGCAGGTGAACCGCGAGGCGGGCCAGCTCCCAGTCGCTCCGGCCCGGCTCCCTGCTGTCCTGAAGGAAGGTCATCGCGTGCTCCCGACGCTCTCGCGGAGCACTTCATCGGCGTGCTCGCCGAGCTCTTGGTCCGCGCCGTCGAAGCCGCCGTGAACGGAGCAGACGATGTCCTCGCTGTCGTCCAGGTCGCCGTTGAGTGCGCGGGCGAGGCAGGTGACGCTGTACGCGGGCGCCCAGGCCCGGCCGGTGCATTCGTCGTCGTGGGGGCAGGGGAGCGCGACGTCGAAGCCGTAGTCGCCTTCGCCGTCGACGTTCTTCCGGAGGGCGAGGGTGAGGTACTGCTGGCCGAGGCGGATCTCCGCGACACGGTCACCGTCGGCGGCCGTTGAGCCGGGCTTCCACCGCCACAGCGGGAGGATCTCCTCGCCGAACACCCGGCGGACGAGCAGCATCTCGCCCAGGCCGTCGCCGCCGTCGAGTCGGAGGTAGGCGTTCCGGGCATCGCCCAGGCGCTGAAGGAACGGGAGCAGCTGGCAGAGGCTGTCGGAGAAGACGACCTCGTTGAAGCCCTCGGCCAGCAGCTTCGGGTGGGAGCGGACCATGGCCGTGTGCTGCGCGCGGACCGTGTCGTCGGGCACGGTGCGGTTGGCCGGCCGCGGGCCCTGCCGCTCCACACACACGGAGACCGGGGAGGAGACCATGACCGCGACGGCGGGCATGTTGTGGCGCTTGGCGGCGGCGACCAGCGGAGCCCTGGTCGCGGAGGTGACGCTCGTGGCGTCGATGACGGTGAACAGGCCCCGGCGCATCCGGGCCTCCAGGAGCAAGTGCAGGGCGGCGACGGCGTCGCCGGTCGAGTCCTGATCGCCCGCGTCGTCGCTGACGACCTCGCGCAGGGAATCCAGGGACAGCACCTGGGAGGCGGGCCAGGTGCCCGCGAGCGTGGACTTCCCGGCGCCGGAGGGGCCGATGAGGACGACCAGGCTGTGCTCGGGCATCTCCGGGTAGAACGTCGGCTTGCTCATGCGGGATCTCCTTGCGGGTCGAGGTTGCGGGCGGCCCAGAGCAGGCGCGCACCGGCGTTGTCGGTGAGCAGGGCGGCGGAGTCGTGCAGGTAGTGGGAGGCGTCGCCGCAGCGGTCGGGCTGGACGTGCTCGGCACGGCGTGCGGCAACGGTGACCAGCTGCGCGAGGGCCGGGATGAGGCCGCCGGGCGGGTCGGTGTCCTCGATGAGCTCGCGCAGGATCGCGGCGAGCTCCTCCTGGTCGACGCCGTCGGCGGCGACGTCGTCCTGGATCTGCTGGAGGGCCAGGCAGGCGATACCGACCGAGGCGCGCACGCGCTCCAGGCGGGTGCGGGAACGGGCGGTCACCGGCTGGTCGCCTTGGCGGTGGCGAGCAGCGCAGCGGCCGTCTCCCACCCGTGGTGCCACGCGGAGTCCAGCGCGTACGCGCCGTTGAGGCCGTGATCGGCCAGGCGGAAGAAGTTGCCCTTGCCGGTCGTCGTCGCGAGCCGCTCAAGGACGCCGCCCGGGACGCGGCGGTCGGCGATGTAGTGGGTGATGCCCGACAGGGCGAGCGCAGCCGCGGCAGCGCCCGGGTGCAGCCGGATGCCCAGGACCCGGGTGCCGGCCCCGACCACAAGAGCCTGCGTGGCGGTATAGGTCAGGCAGTGCCAGGCGCACGCCTTGATCCCATCGCGGGTGCCGTACGCGACGGGCTCGGCGTCCGGGTCGGCGGCGGGCATCAGGACCGGCTTGGCGTCGGTGGCTGCCTTGACCCGGGCGCAGTGGTCGTTCTGGACCCAGTTTGTCGCTGCTTTGTTGGCGTGTTTCACATTCCTCAACTCCCGTTGTAATGGTGTGGGGTTAGCAGTTGATGAGGGTCGTGTGGCGGGCCTACCGTCCGGTCGCGTGTTGGTGCGTTTCTTCTCCAGTGAGGGCTGGCAGGCGTGGGGGCTCGATGGCGAGCCGTTGATCCCAGAGCGGATGCCGGTGCTGTTCGATGACGACTTCCTGTTCGAGGACGAGGGCGGTCAGAGAGTGACGCGGGCGGTGAACGCCTGCTGTGCTGGAGCCGAAGCAGCGCGCCGCTCCAGCACGGCCGCAGGTAGCGCACCGCCCACCGGAACACATGCGAACACATGCCTGACAAACCGAGCCGCTGCCCCGAACGGGCGAATCCGGGAGCCTGCCGACCAGGGTGGGCAGCGCTGCGGACGCAGCGCAGTAGCGTCTGCTTTCATGCTCGGCGGCCCCCCGTCAGGGGCGGATCTGTGGGGTTCGATGGAGGTGGTACATGCCCGGTGGCCGGACAGGAGCCGAGGAGTCGGGGCACGCGTTCGCGGTCGCCGCGCTGGCGGGGTGCCTGGTGGGGCTGGTGGGCGGTGGGTTCCGGTGGTGCCTGGAACACGCGGACCGGTTGCGGGGCTCCCTCCTGGACGTCTCCACCGTTCTGGGACCCGCCGCGTGGCTGCTCCCAGTCCTGCTGACGGCGGTCGGCGCGACCGTGGCGTGCTGGATCGGACTGCGGGTTCCCCACTCCGCCGGCAGCGGCATCCCTCACGTGCAGACCGTGTGGCGCAAGGAAACTGAGCCGCACGTGAGATGGCTGGTGACCGCGAAGTTCACCGGTGGGCTCATCGCCATCGGGTCCGGCCTCGTCCTGGGACGGGAAGGCCCGATCGTGCACATGGGTGCCACGATCGGCTCGTGGGCTGGGCGCTGGAGCCGCGTGTGCGGCGAGGACGCCCGCCTCCTGCACGCCGCGCTCGGCGGCGCGGGGCTGGCGGCGGCGTTCTCCGCCCCGCTGGGCGGCCTGGTGTTCATCTGCGAGGAAGTGACGCACTCTGTGCGGCCCCGGATGGTGCTGCTCACCCTCGTCTCCACGGTTACGGCCGTGGTATGCGCGCAGGCCATCGTGGGTGACGAGCCCGTATTCGGCGTCCCTCCGCTGTCCGCACCACCGCTGTGGAGCCTGCCGGTATTCCTGGTCTTCGGCGTGACGGCGGGTGTCCTCGGCGCTGGCTACGGCGCCCTGGTCGTCGGGACCTTCCGGGTGTGCAACGAACGGCTCGGCCGGGTACCGGTACTGGCCCGGGCGGCCGGGATCGGGGCGGTAGTGGGCGGCCTCATGGCCTTCGAGCCGCTCCTGGCGGGTGGCGGCGATCCGCTGAGCGAGTGGCTGTCGGAGGGGCGGAGCATCACGGTGGCCGGGTTGGTGGTGTTCCTCGCCGTCCGCTTCGCCGCGGGTCCGCTGAGCTACGCCGCCGCGACCCCTGGCGGCCTCTTCGCCCCACTGCTCGCACTCGGCGCCCTGTGGGGCGCCCTGGTCCACGAGCTCCTCTCCCCACTCCTGTCCGACGGTTCGATGGGCCCGTCCGTGTTCGCTGTAGTGGGAATGGCTGCCCTGTTCACCGGAGTCGTACGGGCGCCGCTGACCGGCATCGTGCTGCTCGTGGAGATGACGGGCTCCGCTACCTTGCTGATCCCGCTGATGACCGCCTGCTTCGCCGCTTCCCTGACCGCGGACCGGCTGGGCAGCGAGCCCGTCTACGAAAGCCTGCGCCGCCGCATGGGCGAGCGCTTGTAGGAGCGTGCCGAAGCTTTGCCCCTTCCACGACTCAGCTATCGACTCTCCGCCTGAACGAATTGCGCAGCAGAGTCCCCACGTGCCGGTCAGACCAGCACAGCCCACCGAATCGAGCATCGCCAGGGCGGCGCTCTGACCGATTGAGGTCAATCAACGGGCACCCACAAAAGCGATTCATGAGCCAGATGAAGACAACGCAGGACCGAGACACGAGCACCTTAAAACGCCAAATCGCCTACGCCGCCCGCGAGCCGCAGGACCTAGACACTCGTCATGGTGGACACGACCTATGCCGTGCTAGCCCAGTGGTCACCGATGTTGGCGGCGGCGCGGCCCAGGCCGAGGACAGCTGCGAAGAGCGCAGGGCGATGCGTCATGCTGGGGTTCTCCTGTATCTCGAGAGGGTGAGGGAGCAGGGCGCCGGCCTCTTGCCGATGCTGCGGCGCCCGTGATCTCGCCCCGGCCGGTTTCGGCCGGGGCGAGATGCGTTCACGCGGCCAGCCGGTGCGCGGCCGCCGGGGGAGCGATGTAGCTGGCGGGATCGGCCGGGGTGCCGTCGTGGCACTCCAGGCAGCTCGCCAGGGACGTCGGAAGCACGAAGAAGTACCTGCGGCGGCAGGTACCACAGGTCTGCCGAGCAGCCATCGCCTTGTCGAGCGCGAACTCCTTGGCGAGGGTCATCGGCCGCACCGGCCTCGCCTTCGCGATCTCGTACAGCAGGCCGTTCTTCGGGCCGCGGGTCTCGACCTCGGCAACCGGCTCCTGGCCGCCCGGCCGCAATCCCATCGCCCTGAGCTGCCGTTTGGTCGCGTACCCCGACGGCGCGCACAGGCGCTTGAACACCGGGATCGTCGTCTCGGGTTCGGCGGGGGCGTAGGGGTCGATGTCGACCAGGTCCTCGTCCTGGCCGGCCATCACCGGGTCCAGGTACCGGGGAGGCGGTGCTGGGGGAGCGGGTAGCGGGGGCCGGGGGTGGTGGGGCGCGGGCGGCCGATCCTGCGGCGCGGCCGGGGGGTGATCACGATGAACCCTCCAAGTCGGGACAGTGGCTGGCACGTGCGGGGGCGCCCGCCGGCCCCGGAGTCGGGGTGGCGGGCGCGGGGTTGGGCTGCGGCCGGTCGGCCTGCCCGGGTCACCGGAGCCGGCCGCCCCAGGTGGCGGGGCGGCGGTGCCGGTGGCCAGGCGGGGCGGTCGGAGCTGGGGTCAGAGGGCTGCGGAGAGGACGCCGAGGACGAGGGCGGCCGCGCTGCCGAGGGCGAGGGTGGCTGCGGCGGAGGCCCAGAAGGGGTGGCCCGTTCCCTTGGGGTCGCGGAGGTCGCTGAGCCCGTCAGCGATGCGCGCGTGGAGCGCGATCAGCGGGCCGAGGGAGGCGTACCAGCGACCAAGGCGGTCGACCTGGCCAGCGACTTCGGCGTCGGGTATGTGCCCGCCGTGGATGGCGAGGCGGTGGTCCTCGCCCTGGGCGGCCAGGTCATCGAGCTGATGGACGACGGGGCTGGTGGTGCGGCAGACGGTGCAGCGGTAGCGGTAGCGGCGCACGGGCGGTGTCTCCTGGTGGCTGGGGTTTTGGGCAGGACAGTGCGACGCCCCGCCGGGAACGTTCTCCGGGCGGGGCGCTGGGGCTGATCTAGGGGAGCTGGCGGCTACGCGTTCTTGCGGTAGACGCCGTACGTGACGTGTTCGATCGCGCCGGTGTTGACCAGGTCGGTCAGAACGCCGGCCAGGGTTTCCTCGCTGAGGCCGGTGAGGACACGGATCTCTTCCTCCCCGATCTCCAGGCCCACCGGGTTGTTGAGGCAGGCCAGCACGGCGACCTGCGGGGTGGGCGGCACCGGCGCGGTGAACACCGGGGGAGGAGCGAGGGGGCGCCAGTAGTTCCTGGCGGCGCCGATTTTGAAGACCCACTGCTCGGTATCCGGGTCCTGCCACTCGTGCTCGGGAAACACGTGGTAGCTGGCGCGGAGTACTCCAAGGGCTTCCAGGCAGGCTGAGCGAGGACCCGTCACCTCGATCTGGACCTGTGAGGTATGGGCGCAGTTCGGGTTGCGCGGGTGGTCGCCGAGGGCGCCGCAGTTGCACGGCGCCTGGAAGTCGGTGGTGCCCTCGGTCGAGTCCATGCCTCATGAAAGCGCAGTTGGGCCTCCTGCGCCCAGAGGTTCCGGGGCCCGACTTCAGCGTGCGGCGCGGAGCAGGAGGTCGAGCACCGGGCCGGCCCAAGTCTGGGCGTTGTTGAAGCGGGGAAGGTCGTGGGCATCGAGGGTGCCCAGGGTGGTCATGAGCTGCACCTCGGCGGCCCGTACCTCCCGCGCCCAGACGGCCGGGTCGTAGGCGAGGGCTGCGGCCTGGACCGATCCGAGGAGGCACAGGCCGTGTCGGTCGCAGAGGGTGCCGCGGGTCCAGCCGTAGCGGATGATCAGCTCCCGCGCGGTGCGCAGCGTGTGGCGGACGCTGGGCTCCGGGTAGCCGGACGGGCCCGTGGCGTACGCCTCTTCGACCTGCCCGATCAGGGCCTGCACGGCTCGGGGGTCCGGGCGGGCAAGCTCCGCACGGTGCGCGGGACGGACAAGGTTGTCGATCATGTCTGCTGACTCCCTTCTACGGGTTCTTGCGGTAGACGCCGGGCTTGACGCGTTCGATCTCGCCGTTCTTGACCAGGGCGGTCAGGACGTTGGACAGGGTCTTCTCGTTGATGCCGGTGAGGGTGCGGATGTCTTCCTTGGTGATCTCCAGGCCCGTGTCGTCGAAGCAGTCCAGGACGGCGGCGTCGGCGCTGGGCTCGGCCGCCGGTTTGGTGAATCCGCCGGCGAGCGAAGGCGCGAACCCGCTGTCGCCCCAGCCCGGACCGTTGCTGGGGACGTAGCCCGCCTCCCCGATGACGGGCACTTCGGCTACGTCATGCCGGTCGTCCCATCCGGACCAGTCCGCCGGCCAGGCGATGTGGTCGTGGCGAATGTAGGGGGCCGCGGATTCCAGGATCCAGCTGCGCATCATCTGGACCGGCTCGCCGGGCGATCCGACGTAGCCGAGGCCGTACGTGCGGGCCGGGTCGTTGAGCGGGATGTCGTCCGACCACACCAGGGGCTCGTCATCAGCGGACCAGGCGGCGGGGATCGCGCCGGGGTCGATGCCCTCGAAGCCGTCCACGGTGACGAGGTTCGACTGGGCGGAGTCCGTGCGCAGCATGACCATCGCGCCGCCCTGGATCACGTTGGTGCGCAGTGCGGTGGAGCCGCCAAGTTTGTCGGCGTTGACGGCCTGGTTGACGATCAGCAGCGTCATGCCGAGGTTCCGGCCGAGTGCTGCGATCTTGTCCAGGATGAAGACGGCTTCCTTGCCGTCATCGGTGGCGGAGTCGGTGATCATGTGGGTCTCGTCCACGATCACCATGACCCACGGGCAGTTGGGGGTCGCCTTGAAGTTCTTGCGGCCGAGCCTGGCCGACTCCGCGACTCGGTGCTGCAGCAGGGCGTAGGCCAGGCGCAGCGACTTGATCGCGTCGGTGCCGGTCGCCGCGTACGCGGCCATCGCCTCGACGTCGGGGTTGGAGCTGCCCTTGGGATCGGCGTAGATGATCGCCGTGCCCGCCAAGTGTGCGGCGAGCGCAATGATCTGGACGACGCCGCCCTTGCCGGAGCCTGTGACACCGGCAATGAAAATGTGCTGGGCGCCGAGCACGGGGTCGAACATCTGCAGACGGGCGACGCGGCCGGAGACGCCACGGCCGATGGCGATGTATCCGCCCTTGGACGGCTCCAACGCCTGCGGGCCTGGGAAGGGAACCCCGTCCTCAAGGGGGTTCTTGTCCATGAGCCGGATCTTGCCCCGGCGCGGGTCGGACGGGTGGGGCTGGTAGTCGACCAGGGTCATGGAGGAGCGCAGGGCGCCGACGAGGAGCTTGCGGTCGGGGACGGGGACGGCGGGGACGTCGTCGTCGGCGACGACCCACGCGACCCAGCCGCCGGTGGCGGGGTCGACCTGGGCATCCTTGAGGTGGGTGCCCGGCATGACCTTCGGCCGGACCAGGCGGGCCCACATCCCCTCCATCGTGTTCGGATCCAGCTCCGCCGGCGCCGTCCGGCGCACCGTCACGTACTGCTCGCCGGGGTGGTGGCCGGCAGCGAAGGTGACACAGGCAGCGGGGACCCGGTAGGCGGAGCCGACCGCTTCCGCGGACACGTTCACGACCTTGCCTTGGGGGGCCTCGATGATGCCCTCCCACAGCTCGCCGCGGTCGGTGACGCCGACGAGGTGCTGGCCGGGATGCGCGCCGCCCTCGCCGGAGATGTGCTCGGCCCAGATCTTGTAGAGGCCGCCGGGCCCCGGCGTGCCGGGCGGGCCGGCTACCGGGGTGGGGGAGGAGATGCGGACCCTGCGGGCGGCGAGGGCCGGGCGGAGCCTGATGGTGAGGCCCGCCCACATCGTCCACCAAGCGGCGGAGACGAGCCCGGACAAGCTGGCCGGGTCGAGGAACCCGGCCAGCAGACCGTCGGCATACGCGGGGCCGAGGAACACCCCCGGGGCGACGGCCATGGAGGTGAGGAGGCTGGAGCCCAGCAGGGTGGAGCGCTGGGCGGTCAGGACGTCCCCGATCCCCGTGGCCTCCAGGACGCTGGCGGGGATGCGGCCCACGTAGTGCGTGGCGAACGCCGCGCTCCCGCACACCGTGGCGGCCGCGGTGAGGGCGGCGAGGCCGGGCTCCAGGAGCGGGGTGAGGGCACCGAGGGCGGGCGGGGCGATCACCGAGACGAGCGCGGGGACCTGGTCGGCGATGTGCGGGCGGCGGGTCACGGTGATCTCGGACATGGGCGGGTTACTCCTGTTCGTAGAAGGCGGCTCGGGCCATGGGGACGCCCATGGCGTTGACCTGCTCGTCGATGCCCTCGTGGGTCTTGCGGGCCTGGGCGTCGGCGGCGCGGGCGGCGCCGGCCACGTTGTCGGCGGCGGACGCGGCGGCGATGGACGCCTGGGACAGACCGCGCATGATCTGCGACGTGTCCTTGGCTTCGCCGGTCGTATGGGTGTCGACTTCGAGGTTCGCGAGGCCGTCGGCGACACGGGCCACGGCCTGGGCGTTCTGGTCGGCGCGCTGGCCGATCTGCCGGATCGTCTCGCCGTCCTTGGCAACCAGGCCGGCCAGCTTCTGCACCTCGGCGCGCAGCTGGCGGTAGGTGGTGTCTGCCATGCGGGGCTTCTCCTATCGGACGTAGAAGGGGCGTTCGGCGGGACTGGTCTCGTCGGAGTCGGCCACGGCCTTGTAGACGCCGCCGTGGCGCACCTCCGCGTTCTTGTTGAGGGTCCGCAGCGCCTCGATGCCGCGTACGGCGTTGCCGTGCATCTTCTCGGCCTCCTTCGCCTGGGCCTCGGTCGCTTCGTGGAGCTTCTGGAGGGAGGCGACCAGGTTCTTGCCGCCCTTGATCTTCGGGTCCTTGCACTGGTCGATCAGGTTCTGGATCTCCTTGACGCGGCCTGCGGAGACCTCCTTGGCCTGCTTGCACTGGTCGGTGATCTGGTGGGTGTCGGCTTCCCGGCCGTCCAGGAACTGGGTGAGGCGGCGCAGGGTCCGGACCTCGCCGACGGTCATCACGTTGCCGTTGGAGAGGTGAACGGCCCCCCCAAGCTTGGACATCTGAGCCCCCAGGGGCACCGCCCCCATAGCCGGCGCGGGCGCGGAGGCGGGCTTGGCGGGCGTGGGCGGGGCAGCGGGCTTGGCGGGCACGGGCGGAACTCCTCGGGTGCGGTTTCGGGCGGCATCCATCTGCGCCTTGTCGCGGGCGGCCTTGTCGCGGATGGCCTGCTGTCCGTCCGCGTAGCCGTCGCGCCAGGCCGCCATGTCCGCTTCGGCGGTGGCCTCCTGCGCCCCGGCGTTGAAGCCTGCCTCGCGGGCGGGCTGCGCGGTGTACGGACCTTTCCTCGGCTTGGCCTTGTCCTGCTTGCCCGTCGCGACGGGCCCGGCCGGAGCCGGACCAGTCGGGGCTGACGGTCCAGGCGCAGGCGGAGATCCCGGCTTCGTGGTGGCCGGGTCCGGCTTCACCACCGTCGGCTTGTCCCCAACCTTGGCCGGGACAGGCGCCGTGGCCGAACCGGGGGCGGGGACCTTCGGCGGCGGAGTCGTGGCGGCCGGCTTGTTCTCCCGCGGCTGCCGTCCGGGGGTGTTGTCCGTCTTACGGCTGCTCTTGTCGTCACGGGCCGTACGGTCCTGCGTGTCCGTGGACGTCTTGCCCGCCTGCTGGCGGGTGTTGTGGTCCTTGCGGTCCGACGCCGTCTTCGCATCCCGGCTGCTTTTGTCCGCCGAGCTCCGCGTATCCGCCGTCTTCGCGTCCCGAGTGTTGCTGTTCTTATCGGCCGAGCTGCGGGTGTCCGCGGTCTTGGCGTCCCGGCTGTTCTTGTCCGCCGAGCTGCGGGTGTCGGCCGTCTTGGCGTCCCGGCTGTTCTTGTCCGCCTTCGTGTTGGCCGCCGAGGTCTTGGCGTCGCGGGTGTCGGCGGTCTTGGCGGACTTGTCGCTCTTGCTGGCGTGGGCGGTGGTGGCCGTCCGGTTCGACTTGGTGTCGGAGGTGGCGCCCTTCTTCTCCGTGATCCCGTGGTTGATCTTGCGGTCGGTGGACGATCCGCGGATCTCGCTGATCGTGTGCTGGACCTTGATCTGCTGCTGCGGACGGTTCGCGATGTAGGCCGCGATGCCCTTCCACATGCCGGGGCTCGACGTGTTCTTTTCGGCCTTGCCGGGCTTGCCGTCCGAGCCGCTGCTCTCTCCTTGCGAGGCGTAGGCGGCGGATCCTCCGGAGGTGTCCCGGGTGGGGCGCGCGAGCTCAACCGGAGCGAGGATCCCGCCCCCGGTGGAGGGTGCCGGAGCCGGGGCGGGGGGCGCCGCCGGGGGCGGGGCCTGCTCGGTGGCCGGGGCTGCGACCGTGGGCGGCTCGGGGGGCATCGGGGGCGGGGTGGGCGGGGTCATCACTGCGGAAACCTCACTTTCTGTGACTTCCTTCCTTCCTTCCTTCCTTCCTTCCTTCCTTCCTGAGGAAAAGGCCCGTTCACAGCCTCTAGGAGGTCGGGAACGGGCCTTCTGCCCGGGAAGGAAGGAAGGAACTTACGTGGCGTTAGCGCCCTTGTTGGCCTTGCGGACCATGTATCCGACCCCTCCAATCGCGACCCCGGCGACGATGAGCCCGCCGGTGACGCCGAACCCTCCCCCCTGGCCGGTACCGGAAGCGGAAGATGCGTTGACCGCTCCCCTGGAGCCGCCGAGGTCCACTCCGCCGGGGGCCGGGAACGCCTCGGCGCAGACGTCCTTGTTGTAGCCGGCCTTCTCGATGCACTTCTGGAATCCGGCCATGCGACGCTCTTCCGCTTTCGCGTCCGGCGCGTTCAGCTTGGCCTTCTCCACCTCGAGCTGCTGGGCCTGGAGCGCGAGCTCCTGGGCCCGCACCTCGGCCTGCCCGGAGGACGCGCTGAAGGCGGAGATGCCGACCGCACTGGCCCCGACGATGACCAGTCCGGCCATCGCGATCAGGGCCTTGGCCTGCCCGGTCATCGGGGCCTTGACGGGCGGGCCGTAGGGGGTGGGAGCGGGCTGCTCCCACCCCGCGCCCGTGGTCAGGTGGGTGAATTTCTGGTCGATGTAGTCGCGTTCACGGTCGTGGGTCACGCTGGGTTCCTCCTTGGAAGGGCGGGTGCGTTGTTGTCATTTGCGCGTCTCGGCGAGAGCGCGACAGCTTCGTCGGGACCGGCCGAGACCGGCCTCGCCGTAGCCGAAGACAGAGGAGGTCCCAGTACGGGAGACCGGCCTGCTGAAGGCGGTAAATCTGGTGTACTGGGCGGGCTGTGGCTGCTTCCGGCAGTTGCAGCGAGGTCCAGCCCGATTCACGCGGGCTGGACCTCACTGGTGGTGCCGGACACCGTTGCTGACCAGGTCAGCGGGAGATCTGCGGATCAGGCGGCCGGGGTGTAGCCGCCAGCCAGCAGTTCGGCGGCTTCCTGGCGGTATTCGGAGGCGGTGCCGGGGGAGGCGACGGCCAGCTCGTGCTGGATGTCGGCGAGCGGAAGCTGGTCGACGCCGCCGGCGGCGAGGATCATCCGGGCGACCCTGCGGACCGCGCGCTCGCGCGGCTTGAGCTTCGCGATGTCCTCGGCTTCGACCGCGCGCCGCTCGATTTCGGCGGTGACCCGCCGCGTTTCGGCAGCGGCCCGATCGGCTTCGGCAGCCTCCTTCTTGGAGCGCGCGATCTGCGCGAGAGCCTCCTCTTCGCGGCCCTTCTCCTCCGCCTTCTTGCGGTTGGCTTCGGCAGTGGCGCGCGCCGCTTCGGCAGCGGCCCGCTCGATTTCGGTGGCGACCCGGTGCGTTTCGGCAGTGGCCCGCCGGTTCTCGGCGATGGTCCGGGTCTCGATCGCCCGCGCCTCGGCCGCGGCCACCTTGTCGGCCTCCGCCGCTTCCTTCCGCTTCTCCGCCGCCTGGAGCTCAAGCGCCGCCGTACGGAGGTCCGCTTCGGCCTCCGCCTGCCGCTCCTCGGCCGCCTTGCGGCCGGCCTCGGCCTCACGTGCGGCGGCCTCGGCGACGACCGCGTTGTCCAGGGCCTGCTTCTCCATCGCGGCCGCCCGCTCGGCGGCGCTGACCTGGGCGCGGGCATGCGCTCGGGCCTGCCCGGTCTGACCGTCGACCTCGGCGCGCACCGTCTCGACCTTGCCCTTGGCCCGCAGCCGGGCTGCCTCGGCCTCGGCGTCGGCGATCTCGCTGCGGGTCTCGGCGTCCCTGCGTCGGCGCTCGGCGTCCTCGGCCCGCTTCTGCGCTGCCCGTTCCTGCTCGTCGGGCATGGCCAGGGCCTGGGCGACGGTGTAGCCGTAGGGCGCCATCCGCATCGGCAGCAGCTCGTCCTCGGTCGCCTCGGTGAGGTCGCCGTCGTACTTGCGCTTGAGCCACTGCTCGTAGGCGATGAGCTCCTGGTCGCGGCGGGTCATCTCCGGGTACGAGTTGACCCCCCACAGCCGCATCCGGCGGAAGATCCTGGCCGTCGCCCCCGGGGCGAGCGTCCAGCGGATCCACGGAATCGAGTCCCGCTCGGCACGGTCCGGCCGCACCATGCGGTCGATGGCGTCCCGACCGAGCTCCACCACCGCGATGAACAGGACCGGGACCAGGCCGTGCGCGCCAGCCGCGACGTAGTCCAGCAGCTCCCATCCCCGGCCCTTGGGGGCGCCGGAGGCGGCGTTGAGGACGACGGTGGCCGCGGTGAGCAGCCATACGGGGTAGCGGATCCAGCTGATGGGGCGCTTGAGCCAGGCCATCAGGAGGTCGACCGCGATCATGATCATGATGCCGACGTCGACGCCGATGGCGAAGAGCTGGCCCTTGCCCAGCGAGCCGAAGCGGAGCCTCTCGAACGCGAAGACCGCGACGTGCTCGAAGCTGAGGTAGAGGCCGATGCCGGCGAGGACGAGCGCGGCAATCACGATCGCTCCGGTCGCCCACTTCTGGCTGCTGGTCAACTTCATCCCGGAGGGCTTGCCTTCGGTTCCGCTTTCCGTGTCGGAGGGGGGCTCCGGCGTATCCGAAACGGTGCCGGTCGTCCGCGAAACCGGCTGGGGTGCGCCCGAAACGGCGGCCGGTCCGGCCGGGTCGAGGTTGGAGTCGGCCGCGGTGCGCGGCCAGTCGGTGAGCGTCATGGGGGCCTCCAGGAGGGATCGTTCAGGGTGCGCGCGAAACGGCGGGGGCTGGCCGCGAAACAGGCTGGGCCGGTCTCGAAACGGCGGTCGGTGCGGATCATCGTCGGGACATCGGACACCGGCTCTACCCGACCCAGACACACGAAAAGGCCGGCGGCCCGGAGGACGGGAAGCCGGGCGCGCGAAGTGCCGTGGCGCGGGCGCGAAGCTGGGGACGGCTCCCGCGTGCCGGGCGCGAAGTCAGTTCGAAGCGGTCAGGCGGCGCTGGCGATCTGGCCGCGGACCGCGCGGCGCTTGAGGGAGCGGCGCTCGTCCTCGGTGAGGCCGCCCCACACGCCGTACTCCTCGCCGCGCTCCAGGGCGCCCTCGAGGCAGGACGCGATCAGCGGGCAGGTGGCGCAGAGCGCCTTGGCCCGCGCGATCTGCAGGGTCGAGAGGGCGTGCGCGAAGAACTGCGCGGGGTCGGCGCCGGCGCAGGCAGGACGGGGCTTCGGCGCAGCGACGGGCGTGCTGGACGAGGTGCGTACGATGGTGCGCATGAGGGCCTCCAGAGGGTCCGTGCGTACGAGACAGCCCCGGGGATGCCGCCCCGGGGCCGTTCTGTTTCTGCGGCCGGACGGCCTGAGCGAGAAGAAGGAGCGTGAGCTCCCGGCGCTCTCCGCCGGCCCCGCCCGAGTAGGCGCGGGGACGACGGGCAATGCCGGGTTCAGCTACGGCGCTTCGCGGACTGCCGGGCCTGGTAGGCGTCCTGAGCCTTCGCGAAGACCGAGTGGATCGGTGCTCCAGCCGCGCAGTGCTGGCCGTTCTGGCAGGCCGGGCAGTCGCGGGTGTGCAGGGTGGAGGCGCTGAACGTTTCCATGTAGCGGATGTAGACCGGGTCGGTCTTCGGCGCGGTCATCGGCCGCTTCCTTCGGACGAGCGCCGGTTGATCTCGGCGAGCTTCCGGCTCAGCTCCTCCTGGTCGTCGGCCATCAGGAGGCGGACCAGCTGAAAGAAGCTGTCGGTCTCGTCTCGCTCCGGGCCGATCTCGTTGTCCTTGTCCTCCATGTCGCTGTACACGCTGTTCGCCGGGGTGGCGGGGAGAGGGCGTGCGATCATGTCGAGCATCAGGTCCTCCACGGGGTCCTGGACAGTCCAAGGGCCGTAATCCCAAGGGCTGTCGCGATCACTCCCTTGCCGGGGAGTTGACTGCTGTACGAGCAGCCACGGCCCCAGCCGCCCCTCTGTTGAAGCGGGGTGGCCGGGGCCGTGGTCGTTCGTCCGGGGCGGATCAGCGCGCGGGGCGCTGGGGGTGGAGCGTGTCCTGCGGGACCTCGGGACCATCCATCGGGGCGTCACCGGCGGGCACCACCCGGCGCTTCTTGTCGGCGGCGGCCACGCGGGGCAGTACCGCGTTCCAGTCGGACACGCGCCCGGTCGCCGTGCGCTCGGCACGAGCTCGCAGGGTCCGGTCGGTCTGCGGGCTGAAAGCCTTGGGCAGCACCGTGGTGGCGGTCCGGCTGGCGGTCTCGGCGCCACCGTCCTCAAGCCGTTCCTGCCACTTCTTGACCGTCACGTCGACGGTGACCAGGCGGTTGCTGCCCAGGTGGCAACGGACGGCCGCGTCCTTGCCCGCACGGCCGGTGTCGTGCGGCACGACCTTGGGCTGTTTGGTCGGGAGGCCGGTGATCGGCACCCAGGTCCTGCAGTCGGGGCAGATCAGCGACGCGCAGGTCGGCCGCAGGTCGAACTGGTGAGGCTTGAGGGTGGAGATGACGAGCGCCGGGCGGGCGTTGACCGTGCGGGAGCGGGTCCGGCTCCGGCGGGTGCGGGCGGTGCGCTCAAGGGTGGAAGCAGACATCTGAACTCCTTAAGGACGGAGTGACGGGGAGCGCGTCGCGATGCTCTCTCTGCCCTCCAGGCCGCACGGCACAAGGCCGGCGCCCGTAGGACAGACAGCGCACAGCGCTGCGACGTGCACACAGTGGTCGCGGCCGTCAGGCTCCGGAGGAGTTCGATGGTGCTCTCGACCCCGGCCGCCCCGAGGGGCGGACAACTACTGCGGTGGTGCAGTCGGCATGCGCCATTGGCCATGCCGCGTGTCTTGCTCAGGTCGACGGCTGAAGTTCGCCGCGACCTCTTACACACAAGGTGCACTATGTATATAAGGTTGTCAAGGAGGTGTTACCGATGACGTTCTCGACCCTGCACCCGCCCCTCCGCACCGGCGTGTGCTGCACTATGAGCAGGCCAGACAGACCGTCACGCGAGGGAGAAGCAGTGGGTGAGCCGTCCGGTCAGCCGGAGTATCAGAGGGTTATGGAGGATCTCCGGCGCCAGATCGCTGAAGGTGACCTAGAGGTCGGTGCCCCCATCCCCTCCACAGCCAGACTCGGTTCGCAGTACGGCGTGTCCAGCACGGTGGTTCGGCGAGCCGTGACGGAGCTGACGGCTGAGGGACTGCTGTACGGCAAGGCCGGCAAGGGTGTCTACGTCCAAGCTCAGCCCGACCTCCTCGAGAAGCTGCCAACATCGGCGGAGCTCACAGCCACCGTCAGGAACCTTGAGGCCAAGCTTGAAGCCATGGCAGCACGCCTGGAGGCCCTCGAACGTGGTCGTGAGGACTGACCGTGCACCGCAGCCCAAGAAGAGGTGCGTTGGCCGAGCTGAACTCCCACTGCTCTCTCCGCATGTGCCTCACCCCTTGGTTGCTCTCGGTTTCGCTACGAGATTTGTAGAGCCGACCAGGGATGGCGTTCTAGATCTGACATGTGTCCTACGGTCGGACACAGCGATCGGAGACATGAAGGGGGAGCAGCGTGGGGCAGAAACCGAACGAATTAACTCCGGAGGCATCGCCCCTGGACCGCTTCGGGTACCACGTGCGAGATCTGCGAGAGCGCAACAACCACACCCTGCGTAGCCTGGCCGAGGCGACGTTCTTCTCCTACTCCAAACTCTGGAAATGGGAAAACGCCCTACGGGCCCCGAAACACCGCTCCGAGGTCGTCCATCTCGACAGGGTGCTCCGCGGCCAAGGGCTACTGGTTGACCTCTGGGAACGTATCGGCGCGGAGCCTCCCCAGGGCCATGTGTCCATTCCGGGACCTCATGTGTCCGAATCATCGTCCGGCCTGGTCGCACCTCCCTCTGAGCAGGCAGGCTCGAACACTGACGACACAGACACAGTCGTCGTTCCCTGCCGCGTTCACGGAAGGATCTTGTTCGTGCCCGTGCCCCGCCGCGTTGTCCTCGCGTCCGGCCTCGCCGGCCTCGCCGCAGCCGCGCTCCCGGCTTCGACGGCAACAGCAACCGCCGCCGCCATGACTTCTCCCGTTGAGCATTTCGCACAGCTCCGCCGCGTGATGATCCAGACCGACAACCTGATCGGCCCTCGGCATGTCCTGCCCTCGCTCCAGCATCAGCTAGCCCAACTCGCCTTCCGCCGCCGGGCCTCCCGCGGCGCCGATGCCGCCGACCTCCTCGCCCTCGAGACCCGCTACGAGGAACTGGCTGGCTGGCTGGCTCAGGACATCGGCGATGAGCGCACCGCCCATGGACACACTGCAAAGGCTCTCGACGCTTCGCACATCACGGGCGACAGCAACCTCACCGCGTACATCCTCGGTCGCAAGGCCCAGCTCGCCGTCGACACCGGTCACGCCGCGGATTCTCTGGGCCTCGCGGCGGCTGCCCGACGTACTGCCCAGCCCGGCAGCCGCCTCGAGGTCATCGCAGTTATGCACCAAGCCCACGCACACGCCGTCCTCGGCGAGGGTGCAGAGTCCTTGACCGCGTACGACACTGCGGTCACGCTCCTGGGGCGCGCGGACAGCGACGGAGTTTGGGGCTCCTGGCTCGACGAGGCGTACATCAGTACCGCTCGCGCTCGCTCTCTCGCCGCTCTCGGAGACTACGAGAACGCCGCGGCCGGCTTCGACAGCGCCATCGCTGCCCTCCCACCCACATACCGGCGTGACCGTGGCGTCTACCTCGCGCGTGCGGCCCGCGCCCACGCCGGCACAGGCAACATCGCACTCGCGACGCAGATCGGCCTACAAGCCGTCGGAATCGCCGCTGAGACGGGCTCGGCACGCATCGTGGGCCAGCTCGACCGGCTCGAGCGCACGCTCGCAGCAGCCAGCGGCAAAGAGGGTGTCGCCGAATTCCGTGCCGCGCTTGACGAGATCGTTCTGCACCCCTCCTGACCCAGCCTCACTCAAATTCTGGAGTTTCCTTGCCTCGCCCGTACGTCCTCCTGTCCGCTGCCGTCTCCCTCGACGGGTACCTCGACACCAGGCCGGGTGAGGACCGGCTCCTACTCTCCAACGCCGCCGACTTCGACCGCGTCGACGCCGTACGCGCCTCGGCCGACGCGATCCTCGTCGGCGCCGGCACACTCCGAGCTGATAACCCGCGCCTCCTCGTCAACTCACCCGAGCGGAGGACGGCCCGGGTGGCCGCCGGCCTGCCGGAATACCCGCTGAAAGTCACCATCACCAGCACCGGCGACCTCGACCCCGATTGGAAGTTTTGGCACCACGGTGGCGAGAAGCTCGTCCTCGCCGTTGGCAACGACGCCGCCAAGAAGGCACACGCCAACCTCGGTGACCTTGCCGCTATCCAGGGCATTCCCGCCGAGGCAACCTGGCCGACCGCACTGGATGTCCTCGGCGATGTGTACGGCGTCCAGCGGCTCATGGTCGAGGGCGGCGGCACGATTCACACTCAGCTCCTCGAGGAGGCGCTCGCCGACGAGCTCCAGCTCGTCGTCGCCCCGCTCTTGGTCGGCCAGTCCGACGCCGTACGGATGCTCGGTCCCGCCAACTACCTCGGCGGCCCCTCCGCCCGTCTCCGACTTCTGGAGACCCAGCAGATCGGCGACGTGGTACTTCTGCGGTACGCCCCGAAGGACGTCTCCATGGAGCCCCGATGAGCACCACTCCGAGCCCGGCCAGCATGAACGCCCCGGGCACCGGCAGCTCCCCAAACGCTGCGGACCGGCACTGGCTCGCCCTCGCTTGCGACCTCGCCACTCTCTGCCCACCGTCGACAACCGCGTTCTCCGTCGGTGCGGTCATCGTCGCCTCCGACGGAACCGAGCTCGCCCGCGGCCACTCGCGAGAGAGTGACCCGCTGGACCATGCCGAAGAAGCTGCGCTCGCCAAACTCTCCGTCAGAGATCCCCGGCTAGCCACCGCGACGATCTACAGCTCCCTCGAACCCTGCGCGAAGCGGGCCTCCCGAGATCGCCCCTGCGCCCAGCTCATCCGCGACGCCCGGGTCCCTCGTGTTGTCACCGCCTGGCGTGAGCCCGACACGTTCGTCCCAGGCGCTGACGGTACAGAACTCCTTGAACACGCCGGCGTCACCGTCGTCGAACTCCCTGAGTACGCGGACGCCGCCCAAAAGCCCAACGCACACCTGGTCGGTGGGAGGTGAAACCATCTCTCCAACCCCGAACTCCGATGGTTTTCGAGGGCACCACTTCTACGAGCTGGGCGTTCTCCCCTCAAGGGGCAGGATGGCGCAGAGGGCGAACGTGACGGGGCAGGTGTACGTGATTGGGCCGCCCGGCGGCCAGACCGTGAAGATCGGTGTGACGATCGATCTGGTTCGTCGGCTTCGAGAGATCCAGAACATGTCGCCTGTGGAACTCAAGGTCCTGTGGAGCACCCCGGGGGGCCTCGCACTCGAGCAGGCGCTGCATGTTCACTTCGCTGAAATCCGCTCGCACGGCGAGTGGTTCACATTCACGTCAAATCCGGTGTATGCGGTGAAGACTGCCGTAGAGGGCAGCCCGGTTGTGGCGCAGCAGCTCCCTGCGCCTTCGAAGAGGGCTCCTTACAAGCAACCGCCCCCTCTTGCACTGAATCAGAGAGTCCAACAGCTGGCCTGGGCCGCTTTCGCAGATTCTCGGTTCACCGCCGCTGACGCCGCCGACCGCCTCGGATTCACGCTCCCCACGATGCTTGTGCACCTGGATGAGTTGGTCTCCAAGAGCCGTGCCCGCCAACGGCCGCCAGTCCGAAATGACCGATCCCGTCAGATCTTCACGGTTCGGCGGCCAGCGTGACGGGCTATCAGAGGAGTGCCGAACTGCGCCCGCATGGTGGGCTGGTGACACTGCCGTCGAGACAACCCTTCCAGAGGCCCAATGGTGTATCTTTCAGGGATCGATTGATCATGAGAGGCTGCGCCATGCCCGACCCGGACCGCTTGAAGCAGGTCGACGCCCTGCTGGACGGCCTGGACGACGTCCTGCCACCGCCGCGCGTGCGCGCACAGTTGCGTCTCGCGGCCGGCCTCACGCAGAGGGAAATCGCGGAGGCTGTGGGCGTGAAGCGCGTAGCTGTGGCCCGTTGGGAGCTGGGAGAGTCCCACCCGCGGCGCCCTCACCGAGCCGTCTATGGCCACCTGCTCAAGCGGCTCGCGGAGCGTTTCCCCGAGGCCGCTGAGCTGAATGAGGGCATGCCGACGCCGACCTCCGAAGGGGGATCGGGATGACCTAGAGGCCATCGACCGCGCGCCAGAGGCGGATTAACCACCCGCTGGCCGTCGCGCGGTCCGTCTGCCGACCGGATTAACCACCCGCGTCGGCCGCTCAGGTCCCAGTTAGCGCTGGTCCTGAGCTGCGGCTCACCGAGCCGCTCGTTTCTCTCGGCCCCTAACCAGGGCCACAAACACACCAGGCCACTAACCACGGCCACCACAGCTGTAGCTAGCAGTTGCTTCACCCGCGGGCCCCCACCACAGGGGCTTCGCAGTTCGGCAGATCCAAGAGGGAGGAGAAATCTCCCCCCGCCCGATCGGTGTCTGCCCCGCTTCTCACGAAGGGGGGCTCACCCGTCACATCCGCACAGATGGAGGTCGGTCCAGCCCCGAGGGGCTCGGTCGGTCCAGCTATATGGAAGGTGGGTCGTTCTCATAGTGCACGAGAGTGGTGTCCCTTGTCAGCTTGGCCTTGTCCGTTTCACACCGGTTCAGGCCCGGCGGACGTCCCGCTTGTCCGGATCGCGAGGCGGTTCATGCGCTTTTGTGGAGTTCATCCCGGAAATTAGATCTCCTGCACGGGGCTCCAGGGTCCGCGCTTTCGGGGTGGGCTCGGTGCGCGCGGTCGCGATGCCGGCCGCCCCGGTCATGCACCCGCTTGCGGAGGTCATCGACAAGTCCGTCGACGGCGGTGTCCGCGAGGGCGGCGTCCCGTGTGGCGGGATGGGTTCCAAGATTGTTGCCCGCCGTGCGGGAGCGCCGAGGGGTACCGGGGCTGAGCGGCCTCTGTCCACAGGCTGCCCGGTGCAGGGTCGGCAGATGGATCACGAATCAGCTCCAGACGGAGGTGTCCGCTTTGGCGCGTACACCTGCCGGATGGCTACTCAGACGGCGTTCGGCAGTTCGGCTTCTTCGGCGTTCACCGCTCCGGTCGGGGCGGTGGGCTGGTGAGCGGTGTGGCGGCGACGGCCGCCGTGCTGCTGCCTGCTCCTCGTGCGTCGGTCGACGATGTCGCGGTCACGGTGTTGCCTGGGCTGTTCGTGCCGGAGGCGTCGCAGTGGCTGTGGGCGACGTCGGGCCGGGTCGCGCTGGAGGGCTACAGCTGGATGCAGGCGGTCCACTGGGTCGCCGGGTCCGGCCTGTATGAGCCGCGCCGCTACCGGTCACACGGCCCTCGCTCGTTCGGTGTGACGACGGTGCGTGTCGCCCAGGAGCTCGCGCAGCTGTCGCCGTGCCGTCCGGGCATCAAGTACCTAATGCGCCGGGTCGGCCTGTCGGAGCGGGCGGTGCAGGACCACCTGCGCATGCTGCGGGAGACCGGTCTGCTCGCGTACGTGGTCAAGGGCACCCGGGTCGCAGAGGAGGGTGGCCAGGCGTCGGAGTTCGCGCTGATGGTCCCGCCTGCGTTCGATGTCGCGCTGGGGATCCGTACGGTGCTGCGGGACGAGGCCGCGCCCGCGTACACCCGTGCGATGACCGGGATCGCGGACGCCGGCCGGGGGCTGATGGCGAAGCTGGCGCGCAAGGCGTCCAGGAAGGTCCGCAAGCCCCGGAAAGCAGCTCCTGGGACTCCGAAGCCTGCCCGGGCGAGGGCTGCCGGGGCGTCTGAGACGGCTGTTTCCGGTGAGGCCCGTTGCACCCCAATGCAGGTGGGTAGTTCTAGTTCTTCTTCTGCGGCTACTACCTCGCTTCCCTCTGAGCCGACAGGCATCGCCAGCGGGAAGAGCGAGTTGTCCATCAGGAAGGTGTCCGGCGACAAGGCCCGTCGTGGGGTCAACACGGTGGGACGCCGCTACCAGCTGGCCTCTGAGCTGATCCGGGAGATCCCCTGGCTCGGCAGGGCATCCACGCCGAGGATCGCCTGGGTGGTCCGGCACGTCGCTGATGCTGGCTGGAGCGCTGCTGAGGTCCAGGGATGGCTGCACGCCCGCGGCGAGGTCGACACCGTCCACCGCGCCTCCGGCCTCCTGGCCACCCTGCTTACCGGCGCCCACGAGATCGTCTCCACCCCCCAGGCCCGGGCCGGGCTGGTCTCCGACTGGCGCGACTCCCGTATCGCGGCCGCCCGCCGCCACCAAGAGCTCGAGGCCGTACCCCAGGGGCCGCGCAGCCAGGCCGCGAAGGCCGAGTGGCTGCGCTACGACACCGTCCGCCAGGCGCTGCCCGCCGACTACGACAAGAACTCCGGGACCGTTGCCGACCGGCACACCGGCCACGCGATGAGCGCCCAGGAGGTCGAGCAGATGCGGGCCCTGGCCAAGGAGGAGTACAGCAACGGCAAGAACGACCTGGTCCGCGTCATCATCACCAGCTCCGGCCGGGGCGCAGCCGAGGTCATCTTCGGCGCCGAGCTCGTTCACCGCGCCCTGAACATCCCCCGCCCCACCCGCCCCATGGCCACTGCGAACCGCTGGTAAGGAGCCCTCGATGACCGACACGATCAACACCGCGCAGGCCCCGGCAGGATCCGGTATCGACCTTGCCCGCCAGGCCCTCGCCGTCGCCCGCGCCGCAGCCCAGCAGCGCGGCGACTGCCCCAGCGGCTCCCGCAAGGCCCACCGCAGCCGCGCCTCCCGCCAGCCCGACGGCCGCGAGCCCATCGGCTTCGCCGCTCTTCTGGCCAACCTCGTCACCGACCGGGCCTGGGAACTCCCCTCCGCCGGTGCCTCCCTGGTCGACGAGTGGCCGGCCGTGGTCACCGACCTCACCGGCCACGTCGCACTCGCGGGCTACGACCCCGACACCGGCGAACTCGCCGTACGCCCCGCTTCCTCCCCCTACGCCACCGCCGTCCGGCTGCGCACCCGCCAGCTCATCGACGCCGCCAACCAGGTCATGGGCAACGCCACCGCCGTCCGCACCATCCGCATCCTGCCGCCCGGAACCGCGCCCGCCTCCGCCCCACCACGGACCGTGGACTCCGCGGGCACCCCTCCGCCGCCCGCCCCGGACAGCACCCGGGAGCACTACCAGGCGCCCGCCGGCTACCGCGACGCCATCGCCGCGCACCGCAAGGCCAAGACCTCGAGGCCGGTAGACCCTGTGCACCAGGCCGCCGTCGAGGACCAGATCCGCAACGCCTGGCGGGAGCCCGAGCACCTCTTCGCGGAGGGGCAGGCCGAGCTTGCCGCCTCCGGGAGCGGGCCGACCGCGAGGGTGAGAGGCGTTCATCGCACACGCTCGCGGTCGCCCGGGCCCGGGCCGAGAAGGCCGGGATCACCCACCTCCCGCGCCAGGCCGCGGCGACCGTGCCGGAGATCTTGGACCAGACCGGATGACCTGCCAGCAGTGCCGTAGCCGGAGTAGCGTCAATGGCATGTCGGATGAGGCGAGCATCAACGTCAGCGCGGCCACCCATGATCGGCTGGCGGTGCTGGCGGCCGCGCGGGGAACCACGATCCAGCAGCTCGTCGAAGACCTTGCGAAGCAGGCCGGCGCCCCGCTCGCCTCCGTCCGGGACACCGTGCCCGGTGGGCCGGCCGAGCTCCTCGGTGAACGTCCCGGGACCCGTCTCACCGCGGCCGAGCGGGAGCAGCACGTCCTCCAGGCGGCCGCGGAGCTCGGGCTGGAGTACACGGTCCAGGTCCAGCACGCCGGACAGGCCGTGTGGGACAAGATCCGTGCCCATCAGGACGGATCAGCAGGCTGAACCGCAGGGTTCATCCGACCGGCTGCGCGGCACGTGATCAGTCGGCGGTGCGTTGGGCGAGGCTGATTCCGCGGGTAGCGGCGGCGGGTCCCGGCCGTAGCGTCCACGGCACGGGGGCGGTCTCGGTGAGCCAGCCGTCCGTCAGGAGCCGGCCCACGACGAGGGTGCGCAGGGTGCGGAACATTCCCCAGCGCAGACCGGCACACAGCTGACCGTACGACGGGCCGTGACCATGCTCGGCGCGGAACGCGACGGTGAACTGCGCAGCCCGAACACCATGATCGGGATGCTTGGCCTTCCACGCGTTGCAGGGGCCGAGCAAGTGGCGTGCCGAGGGGACGGCCACCGCGCCGGCCATGAACGCCGAAGCCACATCAGCAGGAGGTAGTGCGCAGAGGGCGCAGCGTTCGACGGCTTCGGCGTGCTGTCGCAGAGCCGGGCTCGCTCCGTCCTTCCACCGCGCCCAGTCGTCCGCGCTGAACTGTGGGGGCACCCAGCGGGGCTGCCTCGGCAGGGTAGGCACGATTTCGCTGGTGTCGGTGGGGTCGGTGAGCCGTCCGGCGACGTGCCGTACCGCAGCGGCAAGGCGGTACTGGTCACCGACCAGTTCGGCGAGGAAGCCTGTCATCATCAGGTCGGCCAGCACGGCGCGGCAGGCTGCTGGCCGGCGCCGAGCAGATCGTGTCTACCCCCGAAGCCCGCGCCGGGATGGTCTCCGACTGGCGGGACTCGACGACCGCGGCTGCACGCCGCCACCAGGAGCTCGAAGCCGTGCCGCAGGGGCCCCGCAGCCAGTCCGCGAAGGCCGAGTGGATGCCCTACCTCTCCCTGGCCCGCCCGGTCGTGCCGGCCGACTACGACAAGACCGTCGGCACCGTCGTCGACCAGCACGTCGACCTGGGGCTCAGTGCCCAGGAAGTCGCGGATATACGCGCGGCGGGCCGGGAGGAGTACAGCCACGGCCAGAGCGCCATGGTCCGCACCACCATCACCACCTTCGGCCGGCCCGCTGCGGAGTACATCCTCGGCGCCGAGCTCGTCCACCGCGCCCTGAACATCCCCCACCCCACCCGCCCAATGACCTTCGCCCGCCGGTAAGGAGAACGCTGATGGCCCACTCCACCAACCACTCCCAGGCCCCGGCATCCGGTGTCGACCTCGCCCGCCAGGCCCTCGCCGCCGCCCGAGCCGCCGCCCAGCAGCGCGGTGACCGCCCCTCCGGATCCCGGAAGGCGCAGCGCAGCCGGCCCGCGCGGCAGCAGGACGGCCGTGAGCCCATCGGGTTCGCCGCCCTCCTGACGAACCTCGTCGCTGACCGGGCCTGGGAGCTCCCGGCAGCCGGCGCGTCGCTGACCGATCAGTGGCAGAGCATCGCCACCGACCTCACCGGATACCTCGCCCTCGCCGGGTACGACGCAGACAGCGGTGAACTCGCCGTACGCCCCATCTCCAGCGCGTACGCCACCGCCGCCCGGCTGCGGACCCCGCAACTGATCGCCGCAGCGAACGAGGCCATGGGCAACGCTACTGCGGTCCGCACCATCCGCATCCTGCCGCCGGGAAGCGCCCCCGTCTTCGCCCCGGCACGGACGGCGGACTCCGTGAACACCCCTCCGCAGCCCGCCCCAGCCCGACTCCAGGAGCACTACCAGGCGCCCGTCGGCTACCGCGACGCCATCGCTGCGCACCGCAGGGCCAGGACCTCGAGGCCAGTGGACCCCCTGCACCAGGCCGCCGTCGAGGGCCAGATCCGCAATGCCTGGCGGGAGCCCGAACACCTCTTCGCGGAGGGACAGGCCGAGCTCGCCCGGCTCCTGGCCCAGGCCAATCGCGAGAGTGAGAGGCGTTTCTCGCACACGCTCGCCGTGGCCAGGGCCCAGGCCGAGAAGGCCGGGCTCACGCAGCTCCCGCACGCGGCCACAGCGGCCGCGCTGGAGATCCTGGACCGCACCGCATGAGCACCGCGGCCGAGGCCCGAGCCGGGCGATGGCGCGAACGGATAGCGAAATGAGGGGGACGAGGCAGCTAGGTGGTCCATACCCTGCGGCCATGACGGATGACGAGATGCCCGAGGGCGAGCCTGTCCGCCCCTTTGCAGTGCCGATCACCAGCAGGTTCGCTGCGGCTGCAGCGAGAGTCCTGAAGCTCTACCGGGAGCGGGCAGAGAACGGCTTCCTAGAAACAGAACCGCTGGCCGGTTCCCCGTTCATGACCGACGTCGCGACCATGACGGCCATGGCAGAACCTGAGGCCACGGCGCGCCTGTCCCTGCACTCGATGCTCATCGACATAGTGGGGCTCTCCTTCGAGACGGCCCTTGATCATGTGCGAGCCCTTGAGCACGACATCGTTCGAGATCCGGCACCTGTCTGGTCTCCACTCGTGTCGGCGCGCGCCGTACTGGAGAGCTGTCTCTTCCTTGAGTACCTGATCGATCCGTCGATCTCGTGCAGCCTCAGGCTGGCCAGGTGTGCGGGGCTGTGGCGGAAGGACTCCGACCACGCCACGAATGCGGCGCGGGTCTTCGGTCCCGAACAGCAGGCGGAAGCCGCCAACTTCGATGCCTACGTCACCCAGGCTCTGGCAGATGCGAAGGCGCTGGAGCGGCGCAACGCGAAAGGAAGGCTCGTCGGCTACAAGGTTGATGGTGAAGCTGCGAACCTGGACTTTGTGATCACCGAGCGGGCGAGGATTGCGCTGCCTGCCTGGATTCCCATGCCGTACGGCCTGCTGTCAGGTGCCGCCCACAGCCGGCCCTGGATGACGGACCGGGCGCGGAGGACGGGGGCAGAGAAGGGATCCGGCCTCGTCGGCGAGGCGGCCACCGTAATGACGGCGCTCATGGTGGCCATGGCCTCGCTGGAGATGTCCCTGAAGGCGTGGCAGGGGTACTTCGGTTTTGATCTCGGCGAGGTCCTTGCCGAGTTGGAGGAGCAGCACCGAATGGGCCGCATGTATCTGTTGGGCGTGGCTCACACCGTAGGGGCCTTGACCCCGGATTTTGAACACGTCTATGCGGCTTGGGTCAGGGTAGTTGCAGCTGGCTGGAGGTCGTTCTCGTAGGCGATCGGGGACCGGTGGCCGAGGCGGGAGTGTCGGCGGCGGGTGTTGTATCGGGTCAGCCAGCGGAACGCGTCCAGCCTGGCCTCGCGCTCGCTCGACCAGGCTTTGCGGCCTTTGAGTGTCTCCCTCTTGAAGGCGGCGTTGAAGCTTTCTGCGGCTGCGTTGTCGGCGCTGGATCCGATCGCGCCCATGCTCTGCCGGACCCCGGCTGACCTGCAGATTTCAGCGAAGGCCCTGCTCGAATATTGGGATCCGTGGTCCGTGTGCATGATCGCTCCGGCCAGGTTTCCACGGGTCCGCTCGGCTGCCGCCAGGGCGTCGATGACGAGTTCGGTTCGCATGTGATCGGCGATCGCCCACCCGGCCAGCCGGCGCGAGCACAAGTCGATGACGGTCGCGAGGTAGAGCGGCTTCGCGCCGCTGACCGGCAGGTATGTGATGTCGCCGACGTATTTTCTGTTGACGTCGGCTGCGGTGAAGTCGCGTCCGATCAGGTCCGGTGCCTTCGACGCGGCTTGGTCCGCGACGGTGGTGCGGTGCCGGCGGCGCAACCGGACTCCCTCGAGCCCGATGGTCCGCATGATCCTGGCGACCCGCTTGTGGTTGACCACCGGACCCTCCTCGTCGCGGAGTTCCGCGGTGATTCTGGGGGCTCCGTAGGTGCCGTCGGAGTCCTGGTGGATCTTGCGTATCCGGGCCGCGAGCCCGGCCTCGACGCTCTGCCTGGCCGCTCTCGCGGCCGCGGTGCGACGCCAGTAGTAAAAGCTCGACCGGGCCAGGCCGAGGATGTCGCAGAGCCGCTTCACGCCGTGACGGCGCTGGTGATCGTCAACGAACTGGTAGCGGTTCACCAGCGCGTCTCCGTCGCGAAATACCGGGCCGCCTTGCGGAGAATGTCCCGTTCTTCCTCGAGCTCGCGGATCCTCTTGCGGGCGGCGGCCAGCTCCGCCTGAACGGCGTCGCCGACGGCCTGCGAGGCGGCCGGCGGTGCGGAGTGGGCGCCAGGTCGGCGGCCGTCGGCGGCCCGGATCCAGTTCCTCAGCGTCTCGGTGTTCACCCCGAGATCAGCGGCGACCGACTTGATCGTCGCTCCCGGCCTCGACCGGTACAACGCGACCGCGTCCGCCTTGAACTCGGCGGGATAGTGCTTCATCCCCACAGGGACTCCGTTCTCCTGGACCATCAAGATCCAAGTGTCTCCGGTGTCCAAAACCTGGGGTCAAGGTCCCTCCTCGGACTCGCCTGACCTGCACCGCAGCATGATCAACACGACTATGAATCAGCCCTGATCCTCAGCCCCTTGCCATTCCTCTCAGGACAAAACCGCGGCACAGGCTCGCGGCCCTTAGAGATCCGACTACTCACCGCCGGGATGCAGGGGCGGTGCGGGGATCACGGGCGCGCGCCAGCCCAGCGCCTACAGTTCGCCACGGCTTCCGCGCCTAGCGACCCAATCGACACACGTCTCTGACGCTGCGTCAGCAACACTATTCGGGCGCACGTTAGACGTGGGGGAGCCAGCCCTTGGTGAAGTCGGAGCGTTCCCGTGTGCGCTGTGCTTTTTCTTCGAGGAGTCGGCGGAAGCCTGCGATGGCGTAGCGTTCGCCGGTGCTTGTTCTGGGTCCGGGGATGCCGGCCACGGTGGCCATGCACTGCTGGGGCTGGGTCTGCCAGCCGGTGACCATAACCCGTAGCTGCATGCGCTCCGCGCGCCGGTGCAGGTCCAGGAGGTGGAGCAGGCCGTCGACGTTCATGGCCGTGATGGCGTGCAGGTCCACCAGGAGATCGCGTTCGTCCATGGTCACGTAGTCCAGAGCGCGCTGGAAGACTTCTCCCGCGCCCTCGTCGAGTTCCCCGGTGGCGCTGATCACCACCGCGCTGCGGCAGTGCTGGACGTCCACGTTAATCAAGATGCTGCTCCCGTCACCCGAAAGGCTCCGTACCCACGGCCCCCCATCCTTGCCCGGTCGGCGCAGGGCCGGCATGCGGCGCGCTGAAGTGCGTAGCAGACCGGGTCCAGGGCCGGGGCACCGAGAGGGGCCAGACGGCGGGGTCAGGCCAAACCCAGAGCTTGGGGTCCTGGCGTCTGTTGCGGCACCGCCGCTCATGGCGCGGCCGGGCCCCGTGTGCGGCGGGGCACCACAGACGCCAGGACAAGAGGGGCCGGCCCCCGAACGCTCGGAGCCCAGGAAGCCGGGTGTATCCCCCGCATCCCCTTCAACGACCAGACACCCCCCTAGGCAGCGCCCCACGCAGACTTTTCCGTCGCTGGAGACTCCCCGGGAGACATCAGGCCCGATCGCGAGAGAAGCCAGTTCCCGCCGTGTCGGCCGTCATGGTCGAGGCGGGAACGCTTGGCCGCCGACGACCGCAGCCGCCTCCGCCACCCCTGCCGTGGCCCTGCCGCTGACAGACTCCGACACCTGCGTCATTTGTCTGATATATACGTTCTATGTGGCGGGCTGCACTCAGGCAGTCCGCCGTCCTGAAAGGTGACACTCATGCAGGAGAAGTCGCAGGGTATGCAGGATGCCGCGGAGCAGGTCAGGAAGATCGAGTCCAACATCAAGTCTGCCCCCGAGGACTGGAGCAAGAAGCGGGAGACCACCGAACTCCTGCGCGAGCTCAAGTCGACGGTCGAGCAGCAGGGCCACTGACACCCCGTCGCAGACCCCGCCGCAGCGCATGATCCCGGCATCCCCACGAAGGCCAGGTCCTGCCGCGGACGAGAGCGGCGAACCCTGCGCTTCGCGCGGTGTGCCGCCAGACGTCCCCGTCTCATCGTGCGTCTGAACGCGGCTGCGATCTCGAACGCGGTCTCCAGAACATGCTCGGCGCGACCAACGTCGAGATCCTCCCCTCTGGGGACCGCAACCGGGCTCGACCAGCCCCGCTATCCCGCTATCCCGGCATCCCCGGATGCCCCTGGCGGGCTGGCCGGGCACCAGCACAGGACCAGCGGCCTTTCAGCTGCCCCCCTTCCAGCCCCTCCGGGTGTGCCCGCGCCCGGCCGGTGAGCGGCGGTCCTCCCAGCGGCAGGTGCTCGCCGCTTCCCCACTTGCTGCCGCTCTGCGGGGTGTTGAGGCATGCATTGCTGTCGCTGGTCATGCTCCCGGTTGGGGCTGGCTGCTACATCTGGTTGACGGGGAGGGCGAGGTCGGTGACCTGGAACTTGCCCGGGAAGCCGCCCTTGTCGGTGACCTGTCCGTTGAGGACGTTGACCGAGTACAGGCGGTAGATGCCGGCGGTGTTGCCGAGGACGGCGAAGCCGAGGTTCCTGCCGCTGGCCGGGTGGTAGTGGATGTCGAACCCGGCGTCCCCGACTGCGTCCGTGCCCAGCTGCCCGGTGGGGGCGAGGGTGCCTGCGTTGGCGGGGGACTGCACGGAGATGCGGTCGGCCGTGGTGTCCAGGGCATACAGCGTCGTGGCCGTCGCCGGGTTCAGGTCGTTGTTCGTGTAGGCGGCGTCGGTGACGCCCATGGCGGTCGACGGCGGCATGGGCGGGTTCGTCAGCATGACGTCAGCAGTGGTACCCAGCGCGGCGGCCGCATCGTCGATGTTGTGACGCAGGTTCTGCCCGCTGTTGGAGACCACCCGCAGACGGTTCGCCGCCGGGTTGAAATCGATACCGAACGAGGTACCCGAGAGCGCAACGGTCAGCTGGGAGACCTTCATCACCTTCGCATCCGTCGTACTCAGGGTGTAGATACCACCCTTGTCACCGACGCCGTACAGCTTCGCGTCCTGCACACGGAAATCGATCCCAACAATCTTCATATCGCCCGACAGGCCAGTCACCTTGCCCAGCGACCACGCCTTGGACGGCTTGCTCACATCGAACTCGACCAGCCGCTGGTCACCAGTCAGACCAATGGCACTCAGCCCCTCGACACCCATGACCGGCATGGTCTGCGGCGGAGTGTCCGCCGCCGCGAGCGCCGGAGCCGCGCACAGAGAAGCCAGCAGGACGGCAGCAGCAGCAATAGTGGTGCGGTTTCGCATGCTCTCTCCCAAGATCGGATGCCCTGGACACAGTGGCCGGGCCGGTACGGAAGATTCGTCAGCACCGCTGACACAGACGGGCACGGCCCGCGGATGCCACCCACCCGGCCCACACAGAACCCTCCGCACAGCTCCGTCACGGGCACTGACCAGCCGACACCCCAACCCACAGCACCCCATGAGGAAAAGTACGGCCTCCTGCCTGTTGCACAGCTGAGAGCAGCTCGCTGACAGAGCAAGCCCCCAGCAGGCCGAGGACGCCTCCAACTACCACCAGGGCCACGCCCCGGCACGCAGTGACCGGCGAGGGCCAGGGTCGCGCCGCTGGTCTCGTGGTGGCGAAACACCGGGTCGAGGGGCCGGTAGCGGAGCCGCGCGCGCCGGTCCGGGCCTGTGTGCGGCTACTTGGGTGAAAGGACCTGGTGGGGCGTGACGCGGGGGGTGGGGGAACGGTTCTTCAGGCCGTCGTTACCCCGTGTGTGCCGGGCCCGGCACACACCCCCGTATGAGGAGTAGAAGCGTGAAGGTTTCCCAGCGTCTGTCGGCTGCTGTCCCGCTTGCCGTGATGGTGGCCGGTGCTGCCGCCGGCACCGCCAATGCCGGTGGCGGTCCGGCCGGGGATGGCATGTTCGTGGTCTGCCAGAGCCCCTCCGCGTTCAGCCTGGTCGACACCTCCGGCGGCGCGGGCGGCCTCATCGGCCAGACCGCCTCCGGCCTGGGCCTGGGACTCCTCGGCGCCGGCCAGGGCGACAGCGGCCACCCCAAGACGTACACCACCTACCCCACCCCCGAGCCGACCCCGGAGGAGAACGGGGGCACCGCCAGCGGGCAGGGCAACGCCTCCAACGACAACTCCGGCAGTGCGGATGGCGGCAACGGCGGCCACACCGACCTCGCCACCAGCCAGAACGTCACCGGCAACCGCTGCCTGACCGGCGATGAGACCAACACCAAGGTCACCAAGGACGACCACAGCCGCCTCGACACCTCCACCACCGTCGACAGCCACAACGACAAGAGCACCGGCAAGGACAACAGCCGCAAGAACCACCACGGCCTCCTTTAACACGGCCAACCCGCTGTGCGGGGACACCAGCCGACCATCGGTCCCCATACAGCGCGGCCTGGCGCAGTGACCTTTCCGCACCCTCCTCGTTCGGCAGACCGACACGTGCACCTTCACCGGCAGCCCCGCCCGGGTGCCGGGCCCGTGTGACATCCCTGACACCCCTCTGGTGTCAGGGATGTCGTCATCGGCCCTGTGCCGGGCCTCGGTGACGCCGGAGCCTGACGATCGTCATGCGCGGCGAATTCTCAGAAACGAACCTTTCCCGGAGCAAGATCAAGAACGGCCGGCGGAAGCGGTCCAGATCGCGGATTTACTGTCAGAACTCGCTCTCACTCAAAAGTGGAACTGGGCATGTTCTGGGAATGGTTTGTGACATGATCCGGGGTCATGGCGGACCATCAAACCGCACTCGCGTCCGAAGCGGACGACGTCGAGCGCCACCCCTGCCCACGCTGTCACGCAGCGCCAGGCTCACCCTGCCGCTCGCGCTCCGGCGCGGTCGCGGGGACTTATCACACCGGCCGCTTCACGAAGGTGCCCCGGCTCGCCAAGCTCCTGCGGGTGCCGACCCCGGCCGACCGGGGTCCGGGGCAGCCGTGGCGGCCGGGCACCCCGGCGCCCGCGCCGGTTGACTCGGACACCCCGAGCGCGGACATCCGCATCGGATACGCCCGCTGCTCGACGCTGACCCAGGAACTCCAGACGCAGTTGGACGCGCTCGCCGCGAAGAGCATCCCCCGGGACAAGATCTTCGCCGAGAAGATCAGCACCCGGGTGCGGGTCCGCCCGAAGTTCGAGGCCGCGCTGGCCGCCGCGAGGGACATCAAGGCGCACGCCCCGCACTGCCGGGTGATCTTCACCGTGTACGAGATGAAGCGGCTCGGGCGGGACGCAGCCGAGCTGACCGCGCTCGCCGACCACCTCGCCGCCCACGGCCTGGTCCTGGAAATGCTCGCCGGTCCGCTGGCCGGGATCTACGACCCGACCGGGCACGGCCGGCTGCTGTTTGCGTTCTTCGCCGCGATGGCGGAGACCGAGCGGGAGAACATCCGGGAGTCGACGCTTGAGGGTCTCGACACCGCGGCCCGCAAGGGCAAGCACGGCGGACGGCCCCCGGTCATCACCGACGACATGCTGCACACCGTGCTCCGCCGCCGCGCGGGCGGTGAGAGCGTCGAGCAGATCCAGCCCGACCTGTTCATCCCCACCGGCAGGCGCAAGGGCAGCAACCCGAGCCTGTCCAGCGTCTACCGTGCCCTGGCCGAGCACGAGAAGCGGGCGACGTATCCGGAAGCTGTCAAAGCGGCGCACTCCGACTTCACCGTCCTCCGGGCCGCTGGACATATCCCCGGCCAGGCAGAGGAGGTCATGACCACATGATTTACGGCTCCCACCGCGCAAAGGGCGCCCCCCATATCGGCGCCCTTCCCGGTCAAGACGGCCCCTTCGGTCGCCAGCCCGATCCGGCCGACGACGACGGGCCGGAAGTACCTGCACCGAGGACACAGAATCTCCCGTGTCCGTACTGCGCAGCGGGACCATCCGACGGCCAGGCCCGCACCATCGCCGCGGCCGGCGACCGCCTCACGGTGACGTGGCACCTGCTGTCCTGCCCGCACCACGTGGCCGACCGCGTCCTGGCGGGAGAAGAGGATTGAGCCCCAAGGCCCGATCAGCCGGCCAGGGCGGACGACCGCCGGGTATCGACCCTCGCGCCAGCGAAGCAATCGAGCACATCGTGCAGGCGGTCCGCGACGGAAATGACGCCCGCATCCGCAGCCTGTTGGCCGACCTGGCCGCCGTCGCGGACACCGCGGCCCTGCTGTACCTGCGCGAGCGGCTGTACGCACAGCGGTGACCAGACGCCGGCGCCCTACGTCCGAAGGAACAGGTCGCCGACGTACACCGGGCCCCGCACGGCCGGGGGCCCCGGAGCGCGGGGAATTGCGCGGCCACGGGCGAGCCACTCGCGCTCGACAGCGGCGTAGATCGGCGTGTCGGTGATCCTCCCCAGCGGCGTTGTCAGGTTGAGTGATTCTCGGGGGCATCTTCTGGTTCGGGACGTGTCTGGCCGTGGTAGTGGTGTCTGTTTCAGGTGGCCGCGGGCAGGCCTGCGGTGGCGGTGATCTGGTCCCAGATGGCGAAGCGGGTGATCATTTCGGTGCGGTAGCCGGTGGCGGTGAGGAGGTGGCGTCGGGGTCTGAAGTGGGGTGAGATGCCGCTGAACGCGGCCAGGAACCGTTGGGCTGCGCCGACGGAACGGAACCCCTTCATCGCGCGTTCCCGCTGCCTCGTCGGCTGATGTGAGTTCTCGGCCCGGTTGTTGAGTCCCTTGTGGATCCTGCTGGCCAAATGTGGGGGGCAGTCAGGCCGTGAGGGTGAGGTCAAGTCTCGCGAGGTGACTGGTGCGGGTGTGGTCGAGGGGTTGGTTGTTCCACCAGGCGTCGAGGCGGATGAGGTTGAGGGCGACGGCGGAGTAGACGTGTTCGAGGTGGGTCTTCGCGAGGCCGCGATAGCGGGCCCTGCGGTTACCGGTGACGGCTGTGGCCTGGCGGATGGTGCCCTCGACGCCGGCGCGCAGGGCGTATGTGGTCTGCCAGTCGGCGTCCTGCTGGGCGGCGTGGTTCGTGTTGATCAGTTCCTGCAGGTCCCGTGGGCGCAGGGTGAGCTGGCGGCCCTGGCGTGTGGCGTCGGTGCATGCCGCTCTGACCGGGCAGGGGCCGCAGTCGGCCTCGTCGAAGCGGACCGCGATCCCTTCGCGGCCGTGTTGCCGGGCCGGGCTCCAGAACCTGCTGGTGGCGCCCTGGGGGCAGGTGGCTTGCTCGGCGTCCCAGTCGATGGTGAAGGCTTCGCGCTGGTAACCGGCGTTCTCCCGGTCCTGGCGGGAGGTGCCCGCCAGGAGCGGTGCGACCAGGGTGATCCCGAAGGCGGCCCGGGCCCCGGCGAGGAGTTCCGCGCTTGCGTAGCCGGAGTCGAGGTAGTGCTCGGCGGGCAGCAGGCCCCGGTCGGCGAGGGCCCGGTGGACGGGCTCGACCAGCTTCACATCGGGCACGGTCGCGTCCGTGGTCGCGACATGTGTGATCACGTTCGGGATGTCCGGACGCGCCCGGCGTCCCGGCCGCGGGGTCCCTCCGCCGGGCCGGGGCCGCTGGCAGACCTCGCTGATGTGCAGTTTGTACCCGGTCCAGTGTAGGGCGTTCTTGGTGCCGTTGCGGGCGTCGAGGTCGTAGGGCGAGGCCAGGCGCAGTCTGCCGGGCGGGAGACCCTCCTTGTCCGCCTCCCGCCGCTTGACCACCTCCCGCCCGTCGCCGCCGGTGGTGACCAGGTAGTTCTGCACAGTGATCCGGCGCAGGACCTGGACCGCGGGCAGCTCGCGCAGCCACAGGGGCGAGTGAGGGTTGTGGACCGCCCGCAGCAGGGCCACCGCGTCACGGCCGTAGTCCAGTACGAGTTCGTCCCGCTTGGCTTTGGAGCTGGCGGGACGCCAGCTCTCGTCGATGCGCCGCCCGTAGCGGCGGTTCCACCCACGGACGTCCACGGCCTGCGCCACCCAGTGCGGGGCCGCGGCGGACAGCGCCTCCAGCGCGGCCCGCACCGACTCCCCGCACAGCTCGAGGCGGTTCAGGTCCCGCACCGCCGCCAGCACGTGGGTGGAGTCGGTCCGCTGCTTACCCCCAGCCTTGACCAGGCCCTTGCCCTTCAATGCCGCCAGCAGCAGATCCAGTACCCGCTCCTCCAGGCCGTGCTCGACCACCCGGGTGCGGAACTCCGAGAGCACCGAGGCATCGAAGCCGACGTCCTCCAACTCCAGGCCAAGGCAGTACTTCCACGACAGGTCGAACCGGACCCGGTGGGCGGCGGCGCGGTCGGTCAGGTTCTCCGCCATCTGCAGCACCGTCACCATCGCCAGCCGCCCCGGCGACCAGCCCCGCCGGCCCCGCAGACCGAACGCCCCGGCGAACTCGGCATCCGCGAACAGCCCGCCCAGCTCATCCCGCACCCGCATAGCCAACGGCGGCGCCCCACGACCAGCCACCGCCCGCGCGACCCGCACCGTCACCTCAGGGACCTCGGGCCACTGCTCCGGCAGCAACGACATGACTCCCACCCCACCAGCCGGGAACGACAGAACCGGCCACCACCATGCCAACCGCCCGCCCTCACCGCAGGACACGACATTTGGCCAGCAGGATCCCTTGTGGGAGCGGTGGTCCACCGAGGGCATCACCATGCGGTGGGCGGCTCCGTAGGAGCGGAGCTTGTCGGTGATGATCACTCTGGGCACCGAGCGGGTCTTCTTCATCAGTTTCCGGAGGAAACGCCTGGCCGCGGCCTCGTCGCGGCGGTTCTGCAGCAGGATGTCGAGGACGTTCCCGTCCTGGTCGACGGCACGCCACAAGTACTTCTGCACCTTGTTGATCTTGACGAAGACCTCGTCCAGGTGCCATTTGTCGCCCGGCTGCGGGCGGCGCCGGCGCAGCGCGCCGGCGTAGGCGGGGCCGAACCGGCGGGTCCACTGGTGGACCGTCTCGTAAGACACCTCGACGCCCCGCTCGAGCATCAGCTCCTCGACCTCACGCAGACTCAGACCGAAGCGGTGGTACAGCCACACGCAGTGGCTGATGATCTCCGGCGGGAAGCGGAAACCCCGGTACGACACCGTCTCCACGAGCAGCCCCTCCAGCAACCCCGACCAGACAGATGATCATCCCACCGAGCGACACCCCCACTCAACCTGACAACGCCGCCCCGTGACCAGCTCCGCCGCCGTCGCCCGTGCCTCACGCCGCACGAAACAGCCCGCGACCACACTCATCGCCCTTCCGAAGGCCTCGCCCCACGCCTTCTCGGCTACCGTGGCCTCCACGGCCACCGCGTCTCGATACGTCGTCACAAACGTTCATGATCACGGTGGCCATACCCATGCCTGCACCCACCCCAGCAAGTCCCTGAACAGCGACAACGACGGAACTACAGCTGCCGTGACAGAGAAGCCGATCAACGACTACGAAAATCTTGTCAGAGCCAAATCGCTGACACGCCCCCCGAATCAGGTGCTAGGCGGGGTGTTGGTGCACCACAAACTCATGGTCACGGTATAGGGGGGGATGGCTTGGGTGGTGAGTTTGATGACTCTTTGGCTGTTCGTTTCGAGTTCAAGTAGATCGAAATTGTCATTGCTAGTTGCGACGATCTTGACACCCGCGGTTGGGGTGGTGGGAGAAAAAAGGGGGGGGGTGGGGGAAGGGAACGTCCTATCAATATACGGGTGATCATCTGGGCAGCTTGCGCCGGGGTTGGTTACGTCTAGCGTCTGACTCTGAGAGGTCTGGCTGAACACTTGGGTCAGTGTGAAGGGTGGGGTGGGGATCGCCGTAGGGCAGATCGGTAGGGTGTTGAGGGCATTGATGACTTCAGTAGTTGGCGGCGCGGCCTGGTTCTCCTCGAAGGAGATTTCGGCGAGGTAGCCGGTCGTCGCGGGACCATTTCCCCCCGGGTATTGAGCGAGGAACATGTGGCGTTGGCTGGGCTTGTAGCCCGCGACGCAATTGAGCTGGACTAGAGCGCCTACGGGAATAACGTTGGTTCCGGGAACTGGAATAAAGGGGGTGGCGGTGTCCCAGTTTCCGACCAGGTATCCAGGTTGCTTAATTGGCAGAGTCACGGAAGGTACGGTATCCGTGGGAGGGAGCACAGTCCCGAGTCCGGTACGGACGCTGTGTCCGTTTCCGGTGGTGGCGTTGTTGCCGAAGGTGATGTCGTTGCAGGCGCTGTTGTTGTGGTTGCCTTTGACTTTGATGAAGCAGTTGTTGTTCTTGCTGCTGTCGTTGTGGTCGTCGGCGTGTGCGGTGGGGCCGAGGGTGGTGAGGGCGAGGCATGCGGTGGTGGCTGCCGTGAGTACGGTGCGTGTGTATCGTCGCATCAGTTGTCTCCTTGTGGGGCTGTGGGTGTGCTTCTGCATGCAGGTTAGGGGCCCCCTGCCGCTGGAAGAGGCAGCAGGGGCCCTGCGTGTCTTGCGGGAGGGGAGGGGCGCTTGGGGCTACGGGCATGCGGGGTGGTGGATGCGGCGGGCAGATCCTGGCCTGCGCGGCCGGTCCAGGGCTCGTACAAGTGGGTGCGCGTCTGCAGTGTGGATGGCGTTCTGCCGAGTGTGAAATGGCGATTTTTTCGGGAGTTTTCTTGGCTCCTGCCCCTCCTGCGGGTTCCGACGGATATCCTCCCAAGCTGACAGATTGTCAAGGCTGGGGATTACGTCCTGCATCGATTCTGGCTGCGGTCAGAATTTTTGGGTTTGATCGCTGGAAGCCACTGCGGGGACGTGACCTGATTGAGGCTACGCGGTGGGGGGAGTGTTGAGGCACAGCAAATTCAGGGCCACGTTTCCGCCCGGACCTGGTGGAATCGTGAAGTCAAATTGCACTACGCCCTGAGTATTTACAGTGAGCTGGTCCACTGTGGTGCCTGATGGGGCTGTGATCTGGACACCACCGACTCCGGAGGGAGTCCCAGGGTATGGGAATGTCGGGTCGAGGTACGGGTGGTCTTGAGGGCAGTTCAAGTTGTTGTTTCCGCTGATTGTATACTGTCCGGCGGTTAGGTCAGGTTGAGAGAGTACGTTGACGGTTTTGAAGGGCGGATCGGGGATGGCCGTGGTGCAGATTGGCAGAGTGTTGAGAGCATTCGAGACATCAGTACTTGGCGGCGCGGCCGAGTTCTCTTCGAAGGAGATCTCGTCGGTATATCCCGTCTGGGCAGGAATTCCCTTTCCCGGTGGGATCTGGGCGAAGAACATGTGACGGAGGCCGGGCCTGTAGCCGGCGATGCAGTTGAGCTGTACTGGAGTGCCTGGAAGGATGAAGGGATTCCCGGAGACCGGAATGATGGGCAAACCTGTCTGCCAGTTTCCGACTAGCTCCCCACTCTGCTTCAGTGTTAGAGTCACTGGTCCGGTGGATGTCACGGGAGGGAGCACAGTCCCGAGTCCGGTACCGACGCTGTGTCCGTTTCCCGTGGTGGCGTTGTTGCCGTAGGTGATGTCGTTGCAAGCGCTGTTGTTGTGGTTGCCTTTGATTTTGATATAGCAGTGGTTGCCCTTGTCGTTCTTGTCTCTGCCGTTGTGGTCGTTGTCGTCGGCGTATGAGCCTGCGGTGGTGACTGTCGTGAGGGTGAGGAGTGTGGTGGCGATGGTGAGCGCTGGTCGTGTGTAGCGCATCTGGTTCTCCTTGGTTGGTGTTGGGTGTGGCTGTCGTATTGTGGGTGGGTTATGGGGTGGGGTGGGGGAGGCTTCGCCGTTCAGTTGGGTGAATTGGTGTAGCGTTTTGTTTCCTGTTTTTAGCTTGGGTTGAGAATGATGCAGGTAAGGTGGCCCGCGGAGCGGGGTGGGAGCGCAGCGGATACCCCCTACGGGCCGCGGGCCCGAGACTCCGTGGAACGGAGTCACTGCTTCGGGGTGGAGCTGTCGCCGGTCAGTGAATGTGCGCAGTCGTCTGTCAATCCCCTGGAAACGTAGAGTCCTCTTCTATGCGGCTTCGGCCCTCTGGTGGGCTTGGCAGCGTTGCTGTCTGATCTTCTGCTCGAACTCCGCGGGCGGGAGTCCGCCGGCACGGGTGTGGCGGCGTCTGGTGTTGTAGAAGTCGGCGATCCAGGTGGCGATCTTGATCCGGGCCTCGGCCCGGGTCGTGAACCGGTGCCGGTGGATGTACTCGACCTTGATCGTCGAGTTGAACGCCTCGGCGGCGGCGTTGTCGAAGCAGGACCCCACCCGGCCCATGGACTGGACCACACCGAGGCGGTCGCACAGGCTGTTGTAGGCGGCGGAGGTGTATTCGCTGCCCCTGTCGCTGTGGAAGATCACTCCGTCCACGGCGCCGCCCCGGGTCGCGGTGGCCATCCGCAGGGACGCGCTCACCAGGGCCGCGTCGTGGTGAGCGTCCATGGCATAGCCGAGGCAGCGGCGGGAGAACAGGTCGATGACGGTGGCCAGATACAGCTTGCCCTCGCCGGTGTCGATCTCGGTCATGTCTCCTACCCAGAGCACGTCGGGAGCGATCGCGTCGAAGTGCCGTCCGACCAGGTCACGGGCGGCACGCCGCTTGCCCTGCCGGGTCAGGTTCCGGCGCTTCTTCGGCTCACGGCCGTACCAGCCCTCCTCCGCCATGACCTCGGCGACGGTGTTCACCGACACCTGCCAGCCCTCCGCCCACAGATCGAGCGTGATCCTGGGCGAGCCGTACGTCTGGCCCGAGGCGTCGAAGAAGTGCTTGATCCGCTCGGTCAGCGCAGCCCGTCTGACCTCACGCTTCGTCGGATTCGCGGGCCTGCCGCGCCACTTGTAGTACCAGGCCGGTGACACGCCCAGCGCGCGGCAGGCCACGGTGTGCGGGATCTTCTCCTCGGTCCTGCAGTCACTGATCACCCCGACGAGCACCGCCGGGTCCGTCTCAGCTACTTCACCCACAGGACCATGCATCGCTTGAGGACATCACGCTCCATCCCCAGCTCCACGGTCTCCTTGCGCAGCCGCTGATTCTCCGACCGCAGACGGGCCAGTTCCTCCCGCTCGGACTCCTCCAGCGGGCCCGTACCCATTTCCGCCGCCCCGCGGGCCCTACTCACCCAGGTCTGCAGCGTCCCCTCGTGCACACCCAGATCCCGAGCAACCTCCGCAGCCGGCTTCCCGGTCTCCAACACGATCCCCACAGCCCCGTCACGGAACTCCGCGTCATAGCTACGTCGCTTCCCCACCCTCAACTCCTTATCGGGTCACGACTCCACGCTACGAGGGGAAGGCCACCGCGTCCGCACCATCAACTCCTTGTCGGGTCACGACTCCACGCTACGAGGGGAAGCACACCGTCCGCTTCACCATCTGGAACCAGATCACCGGCGTCGCCGGCATGCCCTCCGCGGCCTGAACAACCAGCCGCCGACGGCTTCCTCACGCCCCCAGACGATCACACCACCGACAACGTGACAACGCCCGGAAGAGTTCACCCTGGGCCGCTCCCAGATCTCGACTGTCGAAACCCGAACTGGAGCCAGCGGAAGGACGGTTCGGTTACGAGCTGAGCCTCGGCTGGTGCGCGCGAAAGCCCGGCAGAGCCGCCCCGTCTCCGTGGTGGAGGCGGGGCGGCCCTGCGGGGAGGGCCTGAGCCCGGGCCTGTGCGCGTGTGCCGCGCCCGCGGGTCAGCGGCGACGGCGGGCCGCGATCAGCAGCGCCGCGCCGATCCCGGCCGCGCCCAGGGCTCCGCCTCCCCACCACAGGGCGTTGCTGCCCGTGGAGGCCAGGACCTGGTCGACCAGGGACTGCCCGCCGTCGTCTCCCTTTCCGCCGTCGTCGGCGGGAGGCTGCTGCCCGTCACCGGGCGGCGGGGTCTGGTCGTCCGGCTTGCTCGGGTCATCCGGCTTGTCGGCGGTGGCCTTCACCCGGGTGCTGGCACAGATGTCCTGGCACTCCTCGGGGTTGGCCGCATCCGAACGGGCTGCCAGCACGTCGAACGGGAACTCCTTGGCCTCCTCCGGAGTGAAGGAGAGCGTCAGCGACTTCTCCTCCCCCGCCTTCAGGTCTCCGACCTTCCACGTCCCGTAACCCTCACCACCCGGCTCGCCGTTGAAGTTCGCACCACCGTCATGGGTGAGGCCGTTCACCGTCGGCAGGCCGACCTCGACGACCGTGTTGCGGGCCGTCGAAGGACCCTCCTTGTTGGCCACCGTGACCTTCACCTTGGCCTGCTCGCCCACCTTGACGGTGTCCTTGCCGTCCAGCGCCGCGATCGACACATCGAGACCCGCGACCTGCTGCACGTCAACACTCTTCTCCACCGAGTCGCCGACCTTACTGCCCTTGCTCCCGTCCAACTGCGTCGTCGACGCCTTCACGGTCGCCCGATAGTCCAGCTTGTCGTGGTCGGGGAGCACCGTACCCGTCATCTTGAGCACGGCCTGCCCGTTGCCCGGCACATCCGCCGGCTTCCACAGACCGCCCTCATACGTCCCCCCGTTCTCCCCGGGCGCCGCCTCCGCATCGCCGACACCCGCCGGCACCGGAACCTCGAACTCAAGCCCACGCGCCTTGGACACACCCGGGTTCGCCGTCTTCACGGTCCACGACACCTTCTGACCCGGCAGCGGAAGGCTGCCCGTGCCCCCGTCCGGAGACACCGTCAGCAGCGCCGCAGCCCGCTGCACCACATTCAGCTCACTCGTCGCTATGTGACCCGAGATGTCGTTCTTGTCATCGCACGTCGTCTTGTAGTCACCGCGCGGGTCAGGGATGTCGGCCCCTACGACGCACACTCGGTGCACCGTCTTCTCCTCGTCGGCGGGGACGACCCCCTTGACCGTCAGTTCGGCAGTGTCCTCAGACGCGATACCGGGGATGGTCCATACCCCGTCCTCGTACGACGTGCCCGTCGGACCGGTCCATGTGCCCGGCACCATGCCGGTGGGCATGGCGTGGGTGATCTGCACCTTCGAGGCCTTGGACGGACCGTCGTTCTTCACAGCTATCTTGTACGTGACGTGGTCGCCCGGTACGTACTCCTGCGGCGCACCGCCGGCGGGAGGAACGACCGACACCTGAACGTTGAGCTTCGCATTCCGCTCGACCTGGACGCCCCTGGAAGACGTGTTGTTACTGGGGTTGGTTTCGTCGAACTCCTCACCCGACGACCAACCGATCTTGGTGCCGAGGTCCATCCGCGACTCGTCGGCCGGCACAGTGACCGGGATCTTCAGCGTGGCACTTTCGCCGGCCGGCAACTTCCCTACGGACCAGATTCCATCCTTGTACCCCGGCACCTCTTCATCCGGAACGACGTTCTTGGGCAACGACACTTCTACGTCGACCTGCGCGGGACTGGCCGGACCGTGATTCGTAGCCGTCACGCTCAGCGATACCTTCTCGCCGGGCTTCACCGAGTTGCCGACCGGCGAGCCGTCCTTGAGGATGTCCGCCTTCACCTCTAGATCGACTTTTCTCGTTGCCTTGCTCTCGAACAGTCTGGAATTCTCCCCCGGTTTCACATCGATGGTGCGCGACGAGAGGGCGGCCTGCGCCTTGAGAGAGCCGTCAGCACTGACAGCACCAACAGTTCCCGAGAAGGTCACGCTCACATCGCCCTGGGGGTCAATCTTTGCGATCTTGCATTCGAGGCCCGTGCGATTTTGATCCGGCACGCACGCCTGACCGTCCGCCTCCGCCGCGAACGAAGACTCGGAGATTTCGGTTGGCCGAGCGACCTTGATGACGACGTCTTTAGCGGCAAATTTTCCGGCGTTCTTTACGTGCGTAACAAGATCGGCCTTGTCGCCCACCACGTACGAGTTGGCATTGAAACCGCTGTCCTCCAAGAATTGCAGATCAGCCGTTGCGATATCAACATTCACACCCGTCAGCGGAATTTTCTTTCCATCCAGGGTGAGATCGGGCTTCAGTTCAAACTTTCCGTTGAGCCCGGCAGCGTCAGACTTGCTACCGAAGTGGATCGGGTATGAAATCCTGTAGTGATCACCGGCTTTCAGCTCACCGTCGCCAGCACTTCCGATCGGAGCGACCAGAGAATGGTTGATCTCTTTTACGTCCTTGACCGACTGAGGAACCTCCTTTCCGTCCACAATGCGATCGATCTTCACCTTGTCCTTGTCGAAGTCGACCCCCTTCGGCAGGGGAACAGTGAACAGCGCCCCCCGCCCCGGCGCCCCACCGTCCTGAGTGACGTCATACGTCACCGTGCGGCTCTCTCCGTACTCCATGGGCTCAACAGCACTGGGAGTCCCCGTGACCACGGGCACGTACTCGATCTTGAGGTTGTCAATCGCAACCGGGCCAACCGCACCCAGAAGGACAGCCTGGGTACCGCCCGAGGAATGGAACTCACCCGTAATGGGTGTCCACTTGTTGGGTTCCACCCTGGTCGTCTTGACACTGTCACCCACAGTCGACCTCAGTGTCGTACCACCGCTCAGCATGGATTTGACGTAGAAGCTGTACCGCAGGTTTCCCGCCTGCGCCGGAAAATTCTGCTTCAGCTGGTCACTATCGACCACGACAAACTGGTCCCCATCTTTAGCACCTCCTCCCTGACCTTTTCCATAGATCTTTGGAGTGCTGCTGCCGAGCATGTACCAGCCTTCGGGAATACGCGCCTCGATTCCACCCCCGACCGCAGGTTTTTCAAAACTTCCGTTCCGGAAGTCGGGCGGAGCCACCGGCAACTCCGCAACCTGGCTGCGGCCGGTTTCGGCGCTCGCATACTGGAGCGCGAGTATGGACATCAACAGTGAGGCCGTTCCGGCCCCGACCCATGCCATCTTGCGTGAAGCCCTGTGCTTTCTGCTTCCCATGTGCTGTGCGGGACCTTCCGTCTGCCGAACCACTGTTGGTGCAATCCAGGACATACTCAGAGGAATGCGCGGTCGGCGCAGGTGCCGGACGGGCAGTCGTTCGGGAGGGCGTTGTCACGTTGTCGGTGGTGTGATCGTCTGGGGGCGTGAGGAAGCCGTCGGCGGCTGGTTGTTCAGGCTGTGGCGGGCATGCCGGCGGCGCCGGTGATCCAGGGCTGATTCATAGTCCTGCTGGCCGGGAGAAGCTGCTGGGGGCCTTGTCACGTTGTCGGGGCAGGGTGAGGTGATCTTCGGGTTGTCCGTCCGGTGAGGGGTGGGGTTCGTGTCGTCCAGCACGCCGCCGTATGCGAATCACCGTTACCCGGTGGAGATCATTTCGCACTGTGTGTGGCTGTACTTCCGCTTCCCCCTCAGCTTCCGTGAGGTGGAGGAGATGATGCTCGAGCGGGGCGTGATCGTCTCGTACGAGAGCATCCGCCGGTGGTGTCTGAAGTTCGGCCAGGCCTACGCCAACGCGCTGCGCCGCAGGCGCCCGCAGCCCGGCGACAAGTGGCATCTCGACGAGGTGTTCATCAAGATCGGCGGGAAGCAGAAGTACTTGTGGCGGGCCGTCGATGCCGACGGAAACGTCCTGGACATCCTGGTCCAGAGCCGGCGTGACAAGGCTGCGGCCAGGCGTTTCTTCCGTCGGCTCCTCACCTCCACCGGGCAGGTACCCCGGGTGGTCGTGACCGACAAGCTGAGGTCGTACGGGGCAGCGCACCGGGAAGTGATGCCCTCCGTGGAGCACCGTGCCCACAAGGGCTTGAACAACCGGGCCGAGGGCGTTGTCAGGTTGAGTGGGGGTGTCGCTCGGTGGGATGATCATCTGTCTGGTCGGGGTTGCTGGAGGGGCTGCTCGTGGAGACGGTGTCGTACCGGGGTTTCCGCTTCCCGCCGGAGATCATCAGCCACTGCGTGTGGCTGTACCACCGCTTCGGTCTGAGTCTGCGTGAGGTCGAGGAGCTGATGCTCGAGCGGGGCGTCGAGGTGTCTTACGAGACGGTCCACCAGTGGACCCGCCGGTTCGGCCCCGCCTACGCCGGCGCGCTGCGCCGGCGCCGCCCGCAGCCGGGCGACAAATGGCACCTGGACGAGGTCTTCGTCAAGATCAACAAGGTGCAGAAGTACTTGTGGCGTGCCGTCGACCAGGACGGGAACGTCCTCGACATCCTGCTGCAGAACCGCCGCGACGAGGCCGCGGCCAGGCGTTTCCTCCGGAAACTGATGAAGAAGACCCGCTCGGTGCCCAGAGTGATCATCACCGACAAGCTCCGCTCCTACGGAGCCGCCCACCGCATGGTGATGCCCTCGGTGGACCACCGCTCCCACAAGGGATCCTGCTGGCCAAATGTCGTGTCCTGCGGTGAGGGCGGGCGGTTGGCATGGTGGTGGCCGGTTCTGTCGTTCCCGGCTGGTGGGGTGGGAGTCATGTCGTTGCTGCCGGAGCAGTGGCCCGAGGTCCCTGAGGTGACGGTGCGGGTCGCGCGGGCGGTGGCTGGTCGTGGGGCGCCGCCGTTGGCTATGCGGGTGCGGGATGAGCTGGGCGGGCTGTTCGCGGATGCCGAGTTCGCCGGGGCGTTCGGTCTGCGGGGCCGGCGGGGCTGGTCGCCGGGGCGGCTGGCGATGGTGACGGTGCTGCAGATGGCGGAGAACCTGACCGACCGCGCCGCCGCCCACCGGGTCCGGTTCGACCTGTCGTGGAAGTACTGCCTTGGCCTGGAGTTGGAGGACGTCGGCTTCGATGCCTCGGTGCTCTCGGAGTTCCGCACCCGGGTGGTCGAGCACGGCCTGGAGGAGCGGGTACTGGATCTGCTGCTGGCGGCATTGAAGGGCAAGGGCCTGGTCAAGGCTGGGGGTAAGCAGCGGACGGGCCTTGACCCCGGATTTTGAACACGTCTATGCGGCTTGGGTCAGGGTAGTTGCAGCTGGCTGGAGGTCGTTCTCGTAGGCGATCGGGGACCGGTGGCCGAGGCGGGAGTGTCGGCGGCGGGTGTTGTATCGGGTCAGCCAGCGGAACGCGTCCAGCCTGGCCTCGCGCTCGCTCGACCAGGCTTTGCGGCCTTTGAGTGTCTCCCTCTTGAAGGCGGCGTTGAAGCTTTCTGCGGCTGCGTTGTCGGCGCTGGATCCGATCGCGCCCATGCTCTGCCGGACCCCGGCTGACCTGCAGATTTCAGCGAAGGCCCTGCTCGAATATTGGGATCCGTGGTCCGTGTGCATGATCGCTCCGGCCAGGTTTCCACGGGTCCGCTCGGCTGCCGCCAGGGCGTCGATGACGAGTTCGGTTCGCATGTGATCGGCGATCGCCCACCCGGCCAGCCGGCGCGAGCACAAGTCGATGACGGTCGCGAGGTAGAGCGGCTTCGCGCCGCTGACCGGCAGGTATGTGATGTCGCCGACGTATTTTCTGTTGACGTCGGCTGCGGTGAAGTCGCGTCCGATCAGGTCCGGTGCCTTCGACGCGGCTTGGTCCGCGACGGTGGTGCGGTGCCGGCGGCGCAACCGGACTCCCTCGAGCCCGATGGTCCGCATGATCCTGGCGACCCGCTTGTGGTTGACCACCGGACCCTCCTCGTCGCGGAGTTCCGCGGTGATTCTGGGGGCTCCGTAGGTGCCGTCGGAGTCCTGGTGGATCTTGCGTATCCGGGCCGCGAGCCCGGCCTCGACGCTCTGCCTGGCCGCTCTCGCGGCCGCGGTGCGACGCCAGTAGTAAAAGCTCGACCGGGCCAGGCCGAGGATGTCGCAGAGCCGCTTCACGCCGTGACGGCGCTGGTGATCGTCAACGAACTGGTAGCGGTTCACCAGCGCGTCTCCGTCGCGAAATACCGGGCCGCCTTGCGGAGAATGTCCCGTTCTTCCTCGAGCTCGCGGATCCTCTTGCGGGCGGCGGCCAGCTCCGCCTGAACGGCGTCGCCGACGGCCTGCGAGGCGGCCGGCGGTGCGGAGTGGGCGCCAGGTCGGCGGCCGTCGGCGGCCCGGATCCAGTTCCTCAGCGTCTCGGTGTTCACCCCGAGATCAGCGGCGACCGACTTGATCGTCGCTCCCGGCCTCGACCGGTACAACGCGACCGCGTCCGCCTTGAACTCGGCGGGATAGTGCTTCATCCCCACAGGGACTCCGTTCTCCTGGACCATCAAGATCCAAGTGTCTCCGGTGTCCAAAACCTGGGGTCAAGGTCCGGCGCCAGGTCGGCGGCCGTCGGCGGCCCGGATCCAGTTCCTCAGCGTCTCGGTGTTCACCCCGAGATCAGCGGCGACCGACTTGATCGTCGCTCCCGGCCTCGACCGGTACAACGCGACCGCGTCCGCCTTGAACTCGGCGGGATAGTGCTTCATCCCCACAGGGACTCCGTTCTCCTGGACCATCAAGATCCAAGTGTCTCCGGTGTCCAAAACCTGGGGTCAAGGTCCCACGTCGTGTTGGCGTGGCTGTGGAGGTGCGGAATGCCGTCGGTGATCGGGCTGCTGGAGGAGCGGGAACGAGCTGCCGCTCAGCGGGTGGAAGTGCTGCGGGCGGAGGCGGACCGGGTGCTGGTCGCGTTGCGGGAAGCGGAACTCGGCTGGGAGCGGTTCGTCGTCGCCCGGGAGACCGTGGTCGAGGTTCTCGCCCGCCCGGATAGCGTGGAGGAGACTGACACGCTGGCGTTGGGGGATTCTGAACCGTCGCCGTCGCCGTCGCCGTCGCCGTCGCCGTCGCCGTCGCCGTCGCCGTCGCCGTCGCCGTCGCCGTCGAGTGCGGTGCCGGGATCGGTGGTGCCCGCATGGTGTGAAGGGCTCGTGGTGGCGGTGCTGTCGCCGGAGTATCAGCGGATCACGGCGGTCCTGGCTGCTGCGGAAGGGGCACTGTCCTGCAAGGAACTCGCTGCCGGGCGTTGTCACGTTAACGGTGTATGACATGGACGCGTCAGTAGATCCTTCGGTGAGCGCCCCCGGATCGCATCATCAGGCGAGAGATTTTCCGCGTCAAGCACCTCGGATGCATCCGGATTTCCTGACGTGGTCACGCCATTTTAAATAACGTGACAGTGCCCACGACCGCCCTCCCGCCACGCCGCGTGCCACTGGCCGACCGCCTGCCGGGACACCCCCAGCAACCGGGCGACCTCCGCCTGCCTCACACCCCACCCGCGGCAGGTCCGCCTCGAGGTAGACCCGCAGCAGCCCCTCGTCCAGCGAGCGTCGGCGCCTGCGGCGGCCCCGGTCGTACAGCGGCGCCCGCCGGCGGCACACCCCGCAGGCCGGCCGCCGCCACCTGCGGTCCGGCCGCACCGAGACGATCTTCACGGGTTCGACCGGGTGAACACGCACCTCCTCGACCACCGTGCGCTCGACCCCGGCCGCCCTGACCAGTACGTTCACAGACACGCCGCACCCTTCGGCAGGTTCTTGATCATCACAATCAGAAACCTACGCAGGGTGCGGCGTTCGCTATCTCAGGACACGAACCGACCCACACATGTGAGCGATGAGCCCAAAATCAGGTGGTTCATGTCTCATGTACCGGTATGGAACGTATGTATTCGGGTCATTGGGCCGAGGACGAACTGACACAGGCACAGGCGGCCGGAGTGGCGTACGTGGTGCTGGCCGAGCCCGTACCCCAAGGCATCGCCCTCACCGTCATCCAGACCGCCGACCGTCTCGTCACCCTCACCGTCACCTACGCCACCGCCGGATTCGACCTCACCGAAGCAACCACAGAACTCGCCCGCTTCGGATTCACAGTGACCAGCTGGACGGCACGGGGGACGGAGACGGGGCGGCATACGGCCAGGGCCGTCCACGACAGACGACGCGAGTGGTGAACACAGGCCACCCCACCCCCAACACCGGGCCAGCAATGCTTTCCTGCCGACCCTTCACCACAGGGAAAGTGCCCAAGGTCATCGCCACCGACAAGATCGTCTCCTACGGTGCTGCCGTAGCTCGCCCCCACACTCCTGCTTGCGCTTGCGCCGCGGGGCGGCCACCGCACCGAGGCCAGCACACCGCCGGGCATCTGAGAACCTGAAGGGGTCCGGGTGGGTGACCGCGCGGTCCGATCGAGGCGGGGCTGTGCGAGTCTCGTGGCAGCCGGGGGCGGGGTTGGGTCAGGCTGCGACGCGTCGATTCCGCTCGATCTGCAAGAGGACCTGTCGTGAACCTGCGTATCGCCACCGCTGTTGCCGCTGCCGCCCTCGCTGCCGCCTGCGCCATGCCGGCCGCCGCGTCCGCCAACCCCAAGCCGCCCATGGAGCGCGCTCCGATCGCGCTGGGTCTGACCACCGACATGCGCCTGGTCGAGTTCCCCGTCGACCAGCCCTCCAAGACCCAGGCGATCGGCAAGGTAACCGGCCTGCGCGACGGCGACACCAAGATCCTGGCCATCGACTTCCGCATCCAGGACGGAAAGCTCTACGGCCTGGGTGACGGGGGCGGCGTCTACGTCCTGGACACCGAGAACGCACAGGCCCGCAGGGTCTGCGTGCTCACGCTCGCTCTGCAGGGGACCGCGTTCGGCTTCGACTTCGACGCGGCATCCGACAACATGCGCATCGTCTCCGACACCGGCCAGAACCTCACCCACGACCTCAACACCAGGACCACCACCAGCCACACCATGCTGCGGCGTGCCGAGACCCCCAACGAGACCGCGCTGGGTGTCACCGCGCTCGGCTACACCAACAACGACACCGACGAGTCCACCGACTCCACCGCCTTCGTCCTGGACACCGTCACCGACCGCGCCTCCGTGCTGTCCCCCGGCAACGACGGCCTCATCGCATCCCTCGGCGACCTCGGCCGCGACATCGAAGGCGACGCCGGCTTCGACATCCGCTACAACACCGTCACCGGCACCAACACCGGCTACAGCGTGTTCAAGGCCATGGGCCGCGGCGGCTACCGCCTCGCCAGCGTCAACATCCTCAACGGCCAGACCACCGAACTCGGCACCTTCGGCGCGAGCAACCAGGTCCGCGACATCGCCGTCACCCTCGACGACAACACCGCCCAGTAGCCACATCTCTCCACCGCCGGCCTGACACCCGGCCGCAGCACAGCCTTGAAGGCTGCAGCACAAGCGGCGAAGCTCCTGGCAGACGGGCACCCGAACAAGGTCCCCGCACCCGCCAGGAGCTTCGCCGTCGGTGCCGGTCAACTTCTGGCATCCGGCTGATGTGTCCAGCAACTCGCGCAAGCGCTGTCCGTTTTCTTCGGTGGCCTTCCCCTCGTAGCGTGGAGTCGTGACCCGATAAGGAGTTGAGGGTGGGGATTGCCTGATGCACCCTCAGACGATCACGCCCTCGATAACGTGACAGCACCGACAGAAAGGTGCTGTCACGCTGTCGGGACGGGGTGAGATGATCTTCGGGTTGTCCGTCCGGCGAGGGGCCTGATCGTGTCGTGCAGCACGCCGTCGTACGCGAATCACCGCCACCCGGCCGAGATCATCGCGCACTGCGTGTGGCTGCACTTTCGCTTCCGCTCTCCTTCCGTGAGGTCGAGGAGATGGTGATCGAGCGCTGCGTCGTCACCCGTTGCCGAGGCCCAAGTTCGCCTTGCTCCGCATCCGGTCTCCCTCCGAGGTGCCCGCCAATGCCCCGGGAACGCTCCGGTCCTGAGGTTCCGGTCCCGCACATCGCATCGGAGTGGCCTGCATGATGTTGGAAATTTCGCCCGATAAGGTGTGCCCTGAACTCTGACGGCAGTGGCCCTGATCCTTCCAATGCCTCTTCCGGCGGCGAGTGGCACAGGCCCTCAACAGATCGGGAGCAAGATGTCGGCACAGGCACTACCGAAGAGCCATGGCCGAAGGGACCAGAGGGCCCGCCGAGCCCCTCTCGGACGGCTGACGGCGGCCCTCACCGTTGTGGCAGGGTTGCTGGTCTGGTCGTCCGCGCAGTCGTCGGCCCAGGCATCGGGTGAATTCCACCCGGATGGCCATGGCTGTTCCTCTTCAGCGGACGCAGGGAGAGGAGCGCAGCCTCCTGGCCGCCGCGGAGACCTCGCCTACGTTGCCAACTACGGCTCGAACACCGTCTCGGTGGTCGACACCGACACCAACACGGTCGCGACGACCGTCCCTGTCGACAAGGGGCCGGTCTATGTGGCGGTAGCGCCTCACAGGACATGCGCCTTCGTCACCAACTTCGACGCGGGCAGCGTCTCCGTCATCGACACCGAGACGAACACCGTCGTCAAGACCCTCACGGCCGACGACAACATCGGTCAACAGCCCTATGGCATGGCGGTCACCCCGGACGGCGCCCAGGTGTACATCGCCAACCAGGCATCGGACAGTGTCTCCGTCATCGACACCAGGACGAACACCGTCGTCAAGGTCCTCACGCAAAGCGACGGCATCGGAGACGCTCCCTCTCTTGTAGCAGTCACCCCCGACGGCTCCCACGCCTACATCACCAACCAGGAGTCAAATGATGTGACGGTGATCAACACCCGCGACAACACGCTCGCCACTGTCATCACCGACGGCATCGGCGACTTCCCGTACGACGTGGCGTTCACGCCGGACGGCTCCCGCGCCTACGTCACGGACGCAGCAGGCAAGCAGGACGGCAGCGTGGCGGTCATCGACATCGCAACCAACACCGTCGTCTCGAAGATCACTCACAGTGACGGACTCGGCGAACTCCCGCTCGGTCTGGCTGTCACCCCGGACGGCTCCCGCCTCTACGTGGCCAACAGGAACTCGGACAGTGTGTCGGTGATCGACACCCATGACGATAGCGTCATCGGGACCATTGAGGACGGCATCGGTGACGAGCCCATCGCTGTCGCCATTACGCGCAAGGCACATCGCGCGTACGTCACCAGCCAGGTCTCGGGCAGTGTGTCGGTGATCGACACCCATGACGATAGCGTCATCGGGACCATTGAGGACGGCATCGGCAACAGCCCGTTCGGTATCGCGATCCGCAGCCGGAACGGACACTCCTAGGGTGGGCACTGTCACGTTGTCGGCGGCGTGATCGTTTGATTGCGCGTCAGGGTGTGCCAGGGCCTGGTAGAGGGCGTAATTCAGGCCGCGGCAAGCAGGCTCCTCGTGCTGCCGGTGATCTGGTTCCAGACGGTGAAGCGGATCATCATCTCGAAGCGGTGGCCGCCGGCGGTCATCAGGTGCCGGTGGGGCCGGAAGTGGGGTGAGATCCCGGTGAACGCGGCCAGGAACCGTTGCGCCCCACCCGGGCTGCGGAACCCTTTCATCGCGCGTTCCCGCTGCCTCGTTGGCTGGTGGGAGTTCTCGGCCCGGTTGTTCAAGCCCTTGTGGGCACGGTGCTCCACGGAGGGCATCACTTCCCGGTGCGCTGCCCCGTACGACCTCAGCTTGTCGGTCACGACCACCCGGGGTACCTGCCCGGTGGAGGTGAGGAGCCGACGGAAGAAACGCCTGGCCGCAGCCTTGTCACGCCGGCTCTGGACCAGGATGTCCAGGACGTTTCCGTCGGCATCGACGGCCCGCCACAAGTACTTCTGCTTCCCGCCGATCTTGATGAACACCTCGTCGAGATGCCACTTGTCGCCGGGCTGCGGGCGCCTGCGGCGCAGCGCGTTGGCGTAGGCCTGGCCGAACTTCAGACACCACCGGCGGATGCTCTCGTACGGTGCTGTCACCTTGTCGGTGGTGTGATCGTTTGATTGCGCGTCAGGCCGTGCGGGGGTCGTCGGCGGCTGGTTGCTCAGACCGTCGCGGGCATGCCGGCGACGCCGGTGATCTGGTCCCAGATCGCGAAGCGGACGGTCATTTCGAGGCGGTGGCGGCGGGCGGTCATGAGGTGCCGTCCGGGTCTGAAGTGGGGTGAGATCCCGGTGAACGCGGCCAGGAACCGTTGCGCCCCACCCGGGCTGCGGAACCCTTTCATAGCCCGTTCCCGCTGCCTCGTTGGCTGGTGCGAGTTCTCCGCCCGGTTGTTCAAACCCTTGTGGGAACGGTGCTCCACCGAGGGCATCACCTCGCGGTGCGCTGCCCCGTACGACTTCAGCTTGTCGGTGACGACCACCCGGGGCACCTGCCCGGTGGAGGTGAGGAGCCGACGGAAGAAACGCCTGGCCGCAGCCTTGTCACGTCGATTCTGCACCAGGATGTCGAGGACGTTCCCGTCGGCGTCCACAGCCCGCCACAAGTACTTCCGCACCCCGCCGATCTTGACGAAGACCTCGTCCAAGTGCCACTTGTCGCCGGGCTGCGGGCGCCGCCGGCGCAACGCGTTGGCGTAGACCTGGCCGAACTTCAGACACCACCGGCGGATTGTCTCGTAGGAGACGACCACGCCCCGCTCGAGCATCATCTCCTCCACCTCACGGAAGGAGAGCGGGAACCGGAAGTACAGCCACACACAGTGCGAAATGATCTCCACCGGGTAACGGTGATTCGCATACGACGGCATGCTCGACGACACGAATCAGGCCCCTCTCCGGACGGACAACCCGAAGATCATCTCACCCTGCCCGACAACGTGACAGTGCCGACAGGCGAGGCTGGAGATCTTCCAGTGGCTCACCTACTACAACGCCCGCCGACGCCACAGCGCGCTGGGCTACCTTTCCCCGATGGAGTTCGAACAAGAGCACCACAAGACAGCTAAACTCTCACTCGCAGCATGAACCCCTGTGTCCACACTCCGGGGGTCACCTCAGCGGGAGACGCATCCTCCAGCACGGACACAGACATGACAGACTGACGTTTCACCGAAGCTCCGTTGGTGCAGGGCGACTTGCGAGATCACCCGGCTCAACGGAGCTTCGGCCTTCCGCGTTCCAGGCCCCTCACCTGCAGAAACGTCATCCATCCGGACTTTGCGTCAGCCCTGCACGTCCCCGGAATCCACCTGACACGTCCGAAGGTTCGGGGCGCCTCAGATGGAGAAGGTGAGGGTGACGGATGCGGGTTCGGAGGTGACTGTTTCGGTGGTCGGTAGTGAGGATCCACCTCCACCTCCGCCTCCGCCGGAAGAGATGTTGTCGGTAATGGTTCGGGGTGAGCCTCCGGCGCCTCCGCCGTAGAGGCCTCCTCCGCCACCTCCGCCTCCGAATCCGGGGTTTCCGCCTTGGCCCAGGTCCCCGTCGTAGGTGAAGGGGGCGTCCGGGGGGCTGCCGCCGGTGCCTCCCTGTGTAGCGGTGCCGGGGTTGCCGCCAGTTCCCCCTTGGACGCCGTCAGCGCAGAGCGCGCCTTGGGTGCCCTTTTTGCTGGCGTCGCCTCCTGCGCCGTTCAGGGTGGTGGGGTTAGTGCATCCGACCCTGGGCGTTCCCGCGCCTCCTCCGCCCCCTGCAATGGCGATGCGGCTGGCGAGAGTAGTGGGAGTTCCTGCCGGTTGTGTGCGCACGGCGGAGGCTCCGCCCCCGCCTCCGCCGAAGGCTCCTCCTTGTCCGGCTCCGTTGTATCCGGGGTTGGCGCAGCCTGAGAGGTCACAGTTGGTTGCGGTGGCGCCAACTTCGATGTACAGGATTTGTCCGGCGAACACGGGCACGGAGGTGACTACCCTTGCTCCCTTGCCGCCTGGTGCTCCGCTGATGTTTTCGCCGGAGGCGCCGATTGCGGTGACTGCGATGCTACGTACGCCGATCGGCACTGTGAGGATGTGCTCGCCTGGAGTGGTGTACACGCACAATGTCTGGGAGCTCGGAGGTGTGCATCCATCCTGGGGCAGGACGGTCCCCAGCTGAACAGTATGTCCGTTGCCGGTGATGGTGTTGTCGCCGTAGGTGACGGTGCCGCAGGCGTTCGTGTTGTGGTTGCCCTTGACGTTGATGTAGCAGTGGTTGCTCTTGCCGCCGCCGTGGTCTTTGTCGTGGTTGTCGGCGTGCGCGGTGGTGGCGAGTCCGGTGAGGGCGAGGAGTGCCGTGGCGATTGTGAGTGCGGGACGTGTGCAGCTCATCCGGTTTCTTCCTGTGGTCACGGGTGTGGCTTTTGCATCTTGGGAGGGTGTGGGTGTGGGGTGGGGGAGGCGCCGCCGCGTCGTGGTTCGGTTGGGTGAACCGAGTGGGGCGAACGTCAACGACGACACCCAGACCCTCGCCCAGGTCGACGGCATCCCACCCGTGGCGGGCCGACCCGACGGCACTGTCACGTTGTCGGGGGTGTGATTGTTTGAGAGCAGGGAGAGGCCGCGGGCGGTCTGCTGCTCAGACGGTGGCGGGTACGCCGGCGGCGCCGGTGATCTGGTCCCAGATCGTGAAGCGGACCCTCATTTCGAAGCGGTAGCGGCCGGCGCTCATGAGGTGCCGGTGAGGTCGGAAGTGGGGTGAGATCCCAGCGAACGCGAACAAGAAGCGCTGCGCTCCGCCCGGGCTGCGGAACCCTTTCATCGCCCGTTCGCGTTGCCTCGTGGGCTGGTGGGAGTTCTCCGCCCGGTTGTTCAACCCCTTGTGAGCACGGTGCTCCACCGACGGCATCACCTCACGATGCGCCGCCCCGTACGAGGCCAGCTTGTCGGTGACGATCACCCGGGGCACCCGCCCGGTAGAGGTGAGGAGCCGACGGAAGAAACGCCTGGCCGCAGCCTTGTCACGTCGATTCTGGACCAGGATGTCCAGGACGTTGCCGGCGGCGTCCACGGCCCGCCACAAGGGCACTGTCACGTTGTCGGGCAGGGTGAGATGATCTTCGGGTTGTCCGTCCGGAGAGGGGCCTGATTCGTGTCGTCGAGCATGCCGTCGTATGCGAATCACCGTTACCCGGTGGAGATCATTTCGCACTGTGTGTGGCTGTACTTCCGGTTCCCGCTCTCCTTCCGTGAGGTGGAGGAGATGATGCTCGAGCGGGGCGTGGTCGTCTCCTACGAGACAATCCGCCGGTGGTGTCTGAAGTTCGGCCAGGTCTACGCCAACGCGTTGCGCCGGCGGCGCCCGCAGCCCGGCGACAAGTGGCACTTGGACGAGGTCTTCGTCAAGATCGGCGGGGTGCGGAAGTACTTGTGGCGGGCTGTGGACGCCGACGGGAACGTCCTCGACATCCTGGTGCAGAATCGCCGTGACAAGGCTGCGGCCAGGCGTTTCTTCCGTCGGCTCCTCACCTCCACCGGGCAGGTGCCCCGGGTGGTCGTCACCGACAAGCTGAAGTCGTACGGGGCAGCGCACCGCGAGGTGATGCCCTCGGTGGAGCACCGTTCCCACAAGGGTTTGAACAACCGGGCGGAGAACTCGCACCAGCCAACGAGGCAGCGGGAACGGGCGATGAAAGGGTTCCGCAGCCCGGGTGGGGCGCAACGGTTCCTGGCCGCGTTCACCGGGATCTCACCCCACTTCAGACCCGGACGGCACCTCATGACCGCCCGCCGCCACCGCCTCGAAATGACCGTCCGCTTCGCGATCTGGGACCAGATCACCGGCGTCGCCGGCATGCCCGCGACGGTCTGAGCAACCAGCCGCCGACGACCCCCGCACGGCCTGACGCGCAATCAAACGATCACACCACCGACAAGGTGACAGCACCCTTCCGTCGGCTCCTCACCTCCACCGGGCAGGTGCCCCGGGTGGTCGTCACCGACAAGCTGAAGTCGTACGGGGCAGCGCACCGCGAGGTGATGCCCTCGGTGGAGCACCGTTCCCACAAGGGTTTGAACAACCGGGCGGAGAACTCGCACCAGCCAACGAGGCAGCGGGAACGGGCGATGAAAGGGTTCCGCAGCCCGGGTGGGGCGCAACGGTTCCTGGCCGCGTTCACCGGGATCTCACCCCACTTCAGACCCGGACGGCACCTCATGACCGCCCGCCGCCACCGCCTCGAAATGACCGTCCGCTTCGCGATCTGGGACCAGATCACCGGCGTCGCCGGCATGCCCGCGACGGTCTGAGCAACCAGCCGCCGACGACCCCCGCACGGCCTGACGCGCAATCAAACGATCACACCACCGACAAGGTGACAGCACCCCACCGGGTAACGGTGATTCGCATACGACGGCATGCTCGACGACACGAATCAGGCCCCTCTCCGGACGGACAACCCGAAGATCATCTCACCCTGCCCGACAACGTGACAGTGCCCTCCGACAACGTGACAGGGCCCTGGCCGAACTTCAGACACCACCGGCGGATGGTCTCGTAGGAGACGACGACGCCCCGCTCGAGCATCATCTCCTCGACTTCGCGGAAGCTGAGGGGAAAGCGGAAGTACAGCCACACACAGTGCGAAATGATCTCCACCGGGTAACGGTGATTCGCATACGACAGCGTGCTCGACGACACGAATCAGACCCCTCGCCGGACGGACAACCCGAAGATCATCCCACCCCGCCCCGACAACGTGACAAGGCCACCGAAACGGCCCGCCGAAGAAACCGACGGACCGTCACGAAAGATTGAGGCTAACCAGCACCTAACATACCGTCACCGACCGTACCCATTTCTTCTGAATTGATACGAGGAAACTGTACCGGGTAGCCAGTGGTGCCCGTCAGCCCACGAGCACCGCTGAAGAATCGGGGTTGATTGCGATTACGTTGCCGTTATTCACGCAGGTGCCGGGGGTGTACGTGCAACTGCTGAAATACGACGTGAAGCCATCACTCTGAATCCCCACCGAAAACGAAAGACCATTAGAGTAAGTGGCAGTATAAGAGGTGACGGTTCCGGGTGGCGGATAAGCGCAGGCTTGTCCAATCGAATTGGAGGGGATAGTGGGGGAGACGGTCCCGGAGGGATTGACTGATTGAAGTGTGAAATTCTGTGCCGTCTGGTTCACGATTTGAAGCGGCCCGTTGCAGAAGTTGAATCCCACGCCGCCGTTGACACGATGTCCGGTGCCGGCGATGCTCCCGCTTCCGGTCAGCAAGTCGCGACCTGCCATGTTATTGCCGTTGCCTAGTGCCGTGACGTTCCCGCTGCCGTTATTGAACACTACCCCGCCCACAGGCACAGAGCCATGGCCGTCCGCGACCGCCACCCAGGACGACGACACCACACCAGCAAACACAACAGCCGCCGCCATCACCGCACGAAGACCACGCATACGTCACTCCCAGCTCGAAACGGCCCCCGCAGACCGGTCACTCTAAAACAACGAACGAAGCGAATCGCTCATAAATTTTGAAAATTTCCAAAAAACCCACAGATGGAAGTAGTGGCGTTCTTGTCATTTAAACGGTGCTGTCACGTTGTCGGTGGCGGTCTGGGATGATCTTCGGGTTGTCTGTGAGCCCTTTTCAACCTGCGGGTGGGGCTGTGGTGTTGGTCGGTGTGGGCTGTACGGAACGACGAAGCTCCTGGTAGACGGGTTCTCGACCAAGATCACCCGTGCCGCCAGGAGCTTCGCGTGCTCGTCTACCCGTCCTCGATCGATCTGTCCAGCAGAACCCTGCGGCACCTGACCGAGCAGCTCGCGGTCCGGCGACGGGAGATCGGTACGCGGTGGCGACGGCTGCCCGCCGGCCGTCAGGCCCTGCTCGCCCTGTCCCACTTGCGGTGCGGCGGCACCTACGCCCAGCTTGCCGCCGGGTTCGGAATCGGCATCGCGACCGTTTACCGGTACATACGCGAGGCCATCGAAGTCCTGGCCTCTCGCGCACCGACCCTGGCCGAGGTGATGGAGACGGCCCGGACGAAGGCGTTCGTGATCCTGGACGGCACGCTGTTGCCGATCGACCGGATCGCCGCCGGCACCCCCTGCTACTCGGGAAAACGCAAGCGGCACGGCATGAACGTCCAGGTCCTCACCGACCCGTTCGGCCGACTGCTCTGGGCATCCCCAGCCCTGCCCGGAGCCACTCACGACCTGACCGCGGCCCGAAGCCATGGCATCGTCGACGCGCTCGCCGCCCTGGGCCTGAAGTGCTGGGCGGACAAGGCCTGGCCTGCCAAGGCGCCGGCCGGCACATCCGAGTCCCCTTCCGGGGCCGCCGGCTCAAGCAGTGGAAGCGACAGCACAACAGCAATCACGCCAAGATTCGGTGCGTCGGCGAGCAGGCCATGGCCGTGCTGAAGGGTTGGCGCCTCCTGCGCAAGCTCCGCTGCAGCACCAACCGGATCACCGACATCGTGAAGGCCGTACTCGTCCTTCACCACGCCTCAACATGAGGTTGGAAAAGGCTCACTGGTATTGAGCTAGCCTGAATTTGGCGACCTCGGTCGGTCTATTTCGGCAGCCTGTGCTCTACATCAGCAAATCAGGTGGCTGGGGCAGCGCGCGATACTTGCCACGATTACAGCTTCTCCGGGGGCGTCGACCTGCCCGTAGCGGACCTCGATGTGATCGGCGCCGGGAGTGGGTGCGAAGATTGCACCCTTCCAGCGGGTAACGGTGTCGATCCTGACGTCATCTCCGATCGCAAAGTTGCCCGCGCGGGAAGAAGTGTCCGGATTCCACAGGAAATACACGCCCCCAGGCTCGACGTGCGGGTCGTGGTCGATGCGCAGCATCCAGGTGACCGAGCCGCTCATGGTTCGCATGGCAACCCATTTGAGGTTGCTGAGTTCTATCCCGGCCGCGAGGGCGTGGGAGGTCATGTTCTCCTGGGAAGAAATGAACGTTGCGTTCGTTGATTCGGCTGCTGTCGCCGTACTAGAGGATCCCAGCAGGGCGACCCCTATGAAGGGCGCCACAAGTGCCGCACAGACTGCCCGCTTTGTGAAACTCATACCCGCTCCTAGTGTCTCGTGATGCCATTTGTATCGCTTTTGTTACGACTTTTATGGTGTTGGTCTAGATGAGGTGGACCTTCTTCATGGTCTCTTCGCGATTGTGGTTCATGTGAACTTTTTGGCTTCGAGGTTCCAAGAGTTCACGGAGCTAGCAGAGCCCCCAGGCGAGCGGCGCTGATGCTGCGCGGAATGAAAACCGACAACGGCCGGGGGCTCTGTCACGCCGCTATCGACCTGGACCTGCCTCTTTGGCTCACCTGGATGGGATGGAGAGGATCAGGGGCCAAGCAGAGAATACGAGTGGAATGTCATTTCCGCTTCGGGGCAGAAGTTTCACTGAGACCTTGTATGGTGCACTCGTTTTCCCGGGCCTCTTCCAGCCACGCGGGACGGGGATCTGCGAAATAGTAGATGTTTCCCGCAAGCCACTCGTCGACCTCGTGCTGGATCTGAACGCAGGGCGAGGATACCTTCGCGGCTGCGGAGTTCTGATTCTGGGAGGGGGCGGCCTGAGCCGTACCCAGTCCCGCGGTGGCGACGGCGACCGCAGCGACGATGATGCCTGTGACCTTGAAGGCGGTACTCATGTAGTGCTCCATCCGACAGGCGGAGATCTTCCGCCCGTCCTCGAGTTCAGGCTGGACATCTTTCGCGGATCACGCGAACCCATCCCAGCCGTTTAGTCTTCAACAATGTGCCTGACGTGCCCCCGCAAAAACAAACCCGTGCGCTAGATCAGGCCAACACGGCAGCTGTAGATAGTTCTGACGGTGTGTATTGCAGCTGGTCAGCGGCGCGAGAGGGCTCGAGGGGGTGCCGATGGCCGTCTCGATCATGACGGTCGTTGTCGCCTTCCCAACGCCGTGATCGTTTGATGGCGCGTGTGCGAGGTCCGGTGGGGGATGCGGTTCAGACGTGGCGGGCAGGCCGGTGCTGCTGGTGATGTGGTTCCAGATGGTGAAGCGGAGGCTCGTTTCGAAGCGGTTGCGGGCGGTAGTCATGGGGCGGCGGTGGGGTCGGAAGTGGGGTGAGATCCCGGTGAACACGGAAAGGAAGCGCTGCGCTCCGCCTACGGTTCGGAATCCCGGTTCTGGAGTTGTAGGGGTTCAGCGGCGGGCGGCTGAGAGACATCTGCCGCTGAACCCCGTTCAGTCGGGCTCTCTCACCTAGGGCGCGTATTTTGTCGTGATCAAGGGGTGGTCTGGGTGAGGTCCTTGATCCAGATGATGGCGGCGCGGAGGTGGAGGCCTGCGAGGTAGCTCTCGGGTGTTTTGTCGTACCTGGTGGCGATGCCCCGCCATGCTTTCAGCTTGTTGATCATGCGCTCAACGGTGTTCCGCTCCTTGTAGAGGTCGGCGTCGTGGGTACTGGCCGGCCACCCTGGCGGCCCTTGTTCTTCCGGTTGGCGGCCTGGTCCCTCTTCTCCGGGATGACCGCTTTGATGTTGCGTTTGCGCAGGTAGGAGCGGTTGCCGCGGGAGGAGTAGGCCTTGTCCCCGGCGACCGCTCCGGGCCGGGTGCGGGGACGGCCGACAGGCCCGCGGACCCGTACCTTCTTCAGGACAGGGATGAACTGAGGGCTGTCCGCGGCCTGCCCCGCGGTCAGGATCACGGCCAGCGGCCGGCATCCTCGGTCGGCAGCCAGGTGAATCTTGCTGGTCTGCCCGCCTCGCGAGCGCCCGAGGAGAGCGGCTTTCAGACGGAGCTTGCACCGTCGCCGGACACGTCGCCGTTCGGCCCGACCGGGATCAAAGGCTTCGCCGTGTCCGTCTTGTTCCGCCGCGCCGCCCCCTTTTGTCGGGCCGCCTCCGCCTCAACGGCCGCTTTCTCCAGAGCGTCCAGAACATCCTCCTCCAGGCGCATCCCGGCCGCGTCATGGTGGGCGCGGACCGTCGTGGAGTCCACGCTGACCAGCAACACGTCCACCCGGCCCCGCCCGGCGGCCTCAGCGATGACACCCTCCAGCAGCGCCTCGAAGACCCCGGCGTCCCGCCACTGCCTGAACCTGTTGTGCACGGTGGACCAAGCACCGAAACGGCCAGGCATCTCCCGCCACTGCGCTCCCGAGCGGAACTTCCAGATCACACCCTCGAACTGCTGCCGCAGCCTCTCGGGGTAGGGCCCGTACTCACCGATAGGCAGGTACGGCTCGACAAATCCCCACTCTTCATCCGTCAGCTGCGCACGCGTCATGAGCACCGGACTACCGGATCGGCTCTCCCCGCGAGGGCGGAACCAGCAAACCGATCACGACTCAATACAGGGCCTAGTTCAGTTCTGTATGTCTTCGGCGACGGAGGGCTGCAGGGTCGTGCCGGAGATGGTGATCGCAGTGCGCAATGATCTCGGCTGGGTAGCGGTGGTTCCTGTACGACGGCACCACAGACGACACGAACGGCTCCCCTCCCCAGACACGGACAACCCGAAGATCATCCCAGACCGCCGGACAAGGTGACAGTGCCGACAGGAGGGCTCCTGCCCAGGACAGCAGCAGCGGCATCGGTGGCGGTCAGGGCGGAAGGCCACGAACCTCAGAACAGACACCAAGGGATGACGTTCTGTCACAGGCAGGCAACAGGAACCCAACCGGGCGCCCCTTGACCCCTAACGTCCGTGATCAGCACCGCCGCTCCACGGCGGTCCCACCGGACAGGACGTACAGATCATGCTCATGCCCTGCACCCGCCACCTCGCCGTCGGCATCGCCATCACTACCGCAACCGTGTGCGCACTCCCCAGCCAGGCTCACGCTGCCGGCGCCCTGCGCATCTCGAAGATCTGGTACGACTCCCCCGGCAGCGACAACCGCACCAACCTCGTGTATTCAGCTACGAGGGCCGTTCGTCAGTGATGTGACGCCCTGACAGTGGAAGGGTGCCCCTGACCTGCGATGATCTGGATTTCCTAGATCAAGAACGTCGCAGAGTGGGGGCACCCAACAGGTGCAGGCTACCGAATGGGATCACCGGCTCGTCGTGCGGGCCGACGGCAGGAACCTGGTCGGGCACGCGGGCGTGGTGCTGCTGCGCCGGACAGCGGACCGCGTCGGGCTGACCCGGGCCCTGACCGTCGCGCTGCCGCAGGGCGTCGGGCCGGGGTGGCGGGATCGCGGGATGGTGCTGGTCCAGCTGGCCTGCGCGATCGTCCTCGGCGCGAGGAACATCCTGCAGGCCGAGCAACTGCAGCATCACTGGCGGCCGTTGTTCCCCCGTCCGGTCTCGGACAGCACTCTGTGGCGCACGCTGGAAGCCATCGACGGTCCGGTCGTAGCCCGGGTGGAGCGCGTGCGCGCCGTGATACGGCGTGGGGTGTGGACGCTGCTCGCCCTGCGCCCCGGCGGGTTCCCCTGGATCTCGGTATGCGGGCGCAAGCTCACCGGCTGGTACGTCCTCGATCTCGACGCCACCCTGGTGACCTGCACCAGTGGCAAGGAGGGCGCGGCCGGCACGTTCAAGGGCGGCTATGGGCATCATCCGCTGGGCGCGTGGGTGGCCAACACCCGCGAATGCGTGACGATGCTGCTGCGGCCGGGCAACGCGGCGTCCAACGACATCGCCGACCACAAGAGCGTCCTGGCCGCCGCGCTACGTCAGCTCCCGCTGCCGCTGTGGTCGAAGCTGCTGGTGAGGATCGACGGCGCGGCCTTCAGCCACGGCCTCCTTGAGCATCTGCAGGCGCTGAGCACCAGCCGCCGCCGGGTGCGCTGGGTGACGGGCTGGGCCATCAACACCGCCGACGAGGCCGCGATCGCGCTGCTGCCCGACAACGTATGGAGTGAAGCCCTGCGCCAAGACGGCGAGGTCCACGAGATCAAGGGGCCGGACGGACAGAAAGTCACCTACCAGGCAGCCGAGCTGACCGGGGTCCGCGACCTTGGCGGCTGGCCCGAGGGGATACGGCTGATCGTGCGCCGGGTCAAACCCTCGCGCCGCGACCTGAAGAAGCTGACCGCTTTCGAGCAGCACACCGGCTGGCGCTACCAGATCATCGCCACGAACATCCCCGCCCACCAGGGACTTTCCGGGGTTCCGGGCTCCGGACAGGTGTGGTTCGTCGACGCTCTCTACCGTGATCACGCCGAGGTCGAGGACCGCGTGAAAGCGATCAAGAGGGTCGGGCTCGGGCTGCTGCCCTCCAAGTCCTTACAGCTCAACGCCGCCTGGATGCTGGCCGCCACGATCGCCGCCGACCTGGACGCCTGGACCCGGCTCCTCCTCCTGCACGACGAACCCGAACTCGCCGCCGCCGAACCGGAGACGATCCGGACGAAGCTCTACCACTTGCCCGCCCGCCTCACCACCCACGCCCGCCGGCGCACCCTGCACCTCGACCGCGCCTGGCCCTGGGCGCCGGCGTTCGCCACCGCCTGGCAGCGGGCCACCCAGCTCCCATCCCTCACCTGACGGACAGCCACCACCCCAACGACACCGCAGAGGAGAGGACCCGCAGCACCCTCGGGCCCGTGGAACCCGACGCCCCGCAGCGTCACGCGACGGCCCATCCTCGAACGACAGAGGACATTACGGGCAAACCACCGAGCCGACCAGCGTCACACCGCAAGTGAAGAATCGAGGCCAACACCTCGATCAACGGCGAATGGGTACAGATCACCAACGGCACCAGTACCGCGGTCAACCTCAAGGGCTGGACGTTGACCGACTCCTCCAGCCACGTCTACACCTTTGCCACGTTCACTCTGAAGGCCGGAAAGACGGTCACGGTCAAGACGGGGAAGGGCACGAACACAGCCACGACCCTGTTCCAGCAGCGCGCAGCCTACGTCTGGAACAACGACAAGGACACCGCGACCCTGCGCCGTGCCAACAAGACCGTCCACCACACCTGCGCCTACAACTCCACCCGCTACGACTACAAAACCTGCTAGTCACGAATGGGCTGGCCGACGTCGGCAGGCCAGCTGGGACGGAAGCGTTCGATGAAGTCTGTGAAGTCGGTCCGCAGATAGCGAGAGTCGGACGGCTTCAGCCGGATCTGCTGGCGGCTGTCTGCCCACCAGATCTCGAAATCGGCAACCGTGCCCTCCGCTGGCCAGTCTTCGCCCTCGCTCGGCAGCAGCAGAACGTCGACAAAACCTCCCACACACAGGCCAATGTCCACGAAGATCCCGATCACACCGGGCCGGGGAACCTTCACCACGGTGCCCTCGAAGACCTGCCCGAAGCGCAGTTCCCTCCGAATCCGAGCCCACTCGACATCCATCACCACGAACAGATCATCGCACCTTCCTCCCTCTGCCTCAGCGGCACGTCACCGCCGTCATTCCTCCTGGAGGCGAGCCGGATTGCGGACGAGTCGCGGGCGCCACTACGCCATGACCTCGCCGCCAACCCGGCAAGGTGCTGTCACCTTGTTCGGCGGTCTGGGATGATCTTGGGGTTGTGGGTGTCCGGGAGGGGTGGGGTTCGTGTCGTCTGTGGTGCCGTCGTACAAGAATCACCGCTACCCGGTGGAGATCATCTCGCACTGCGTGTGGCTGTACTTCCGCTTCCCTCTCTCCTTCCGTGAGGTCGAGGAGATGATGCTCGAGCGGGGCGTGATCGTCTCCTACGAGACCATCCGCCGGTGGTGCCTGAAGTTCGGCCAGGCCTACGCCAAGGCGCTGCGCCGCAGGCGCCCACAGCCCGGCGATAAATGGCATCTCGACGAGGTCTTCATCAAGATCAACGGCGCGTCGAAGTACCTGTGGCGGGCCGTCGACCGGGACGGCAACGTCCTGGACATCCTGGTCCAGAGCCGGCGTGACAAGGCTGCGGCCAGGCGTTTCTTCCGCCGGCTCCTCACCTCCACCGGGCAGGTACCCCGGGTGGTGGTCACCGACAAGCTGAAGTCGTACGGGGCCGCGCACCGCGAGGTGATGCCCTCGGTGGAGCACCGCTCCCATAAGGGTTTGAACAACCGGGCGGAGAACTCGCACCAGCCAACGAGGCAGCGGGAACGGGCGATGAAAGGATTCCGCAGCATCGGCGGGGCGCAACGCTTCCTGGCCGCGTTCACCGGGATCTCACCCCACTTCCGAACCCACCGACATCTGATGACCGCCCGCCGCCACCGCCTCGAGATGACAGTCCGCTTCACCATCTGGGACCAGATCACCGGCGTCGCCGGCATGCCCGCGACGGTCTGAACCACGGCCCCTCCAGGCCCCGGCACACCCTGACACACCATCAAACGATCACGCCGCCGACAACGTGACAACGCCCCCGGTGGAGATCATTTC